>JBAWZG010000005.1:0-50461 GCA_037143155.1 Bacteroidia bacterium | reverse complement strand
GAAGGGGAGACCTTCAATTTCGGCATACTGATCTGATTGAGTTCAATATTATTTTCCATCACAACACTTCTTGCACTTTCAAGCAAAGGTGTATTGATTTGCACAATCAAATCGTTTTTGCTGACCGTAAAGTCTCCAACAGTCTTTAATTTATTGGCAACTGCACTGATATCGGTAAGCATAGGATTAGAGGTAATATTCACCCAATCGCCAACGTCTGATGGAATGTTAATGCCTGCAAGGCTGGTAATCTTTGCACAGCCGGTCACCCTCATTCTGCCTGAAGCAACAATTTTGCCTAACCCGCTGACTGAGATGAGTTCATCATTGTCATTAATATCTAATCCCCAGGGACCAAGCGTGCCGGTGGCGTTCGAAAAGGTGTTGAGATTTTCGAGCGCAGTTCCAACAATCTCAATATGATCACATTTATCAACCGATTTCAATTTTGGGATGGAGAGGGTTTTCAGCAATGGATGATTATAAATTGAAATATAGTTGCCGCCAACTGTGGCAATGCTTTCTATTGAAGGCAAGGTAAGCCCTACCAACGACAGATTGCCATTCATACGAAGCCCTGAATCCATATTTTTATTCGTTAGCTTGGGGAAATTAGCCAAGGTCAGTTGGTTATTGTAATACAAACCCAGATAACCCATCTCTTCCAGTTCGGCCAAACCACCCAGACTTGTCAGAGCTGTCTGGCTTACAGACAGACCACCAACCTTCTTTAATGCAATAATGCCACCCAGGTCTGTTATTTCACCACCCTGTACTGTAAGCATTCCAGTTACTTCAGTGTAAGCCGAATCAATAAATGCCTTTAACGTGGCGGCCGTGTAAATGGTATAATCGCCCTTGAATACTTTACCTTTATTAGCAGTGGCAGGATCATCACATATTACCACCGGATCAGGGATCATGTAAGCAACCGAAGGATTTACATTGTATTTCAGGTCTTTACTTCTTTTTCCGGTTTGCGTATCATATACAGTTAATACCACATTATCAACGTTTTGCGGTAGTGCTTTATAGAAAAAGTATTGCACCGTAAAACGACCTTCCGTCCCGAATATGGGTGAAGTTGTGCTTTTGACAATGGTATTGCCGGCACGCATGCTTAAAAATGCATATCCGCTCTTTACCGGTTTATTGTCGCAATTAACGGCTTTCCCATTTACATTAACCACTGTTTCGCCTGTTCCGCCACCGCTTGATGGAGGAAAAATTATTTCAAGTGTTGTGGGAGGATTGGTGATTTTAAAATCTTTGGTAACACTTTCCTGATCAGTAGCAAAAGTTGTAGGTAATGGCTGCACTTCATCGGTCGTAGGCGTAAAATTATCATTGGTTGGATAATCAGGACCACCTGGTTGAACGGGTTGGATGGTAACTTCCATTTCATCTGACACTTGCGGAATAGGGAAAGTCGAACTTCCTGTGCCTCCTGCAGGGCCGCTGATATTTCTGGTAAGTGGAGGCAGTGTGGTGGTATAGAGTGTGTTCTTGGTTTTTTTATCTCTAACCTGCATTATAAAATCAGGAGGATTATTCAATACATGATCCACATCTTCAGGTGGCATACTTGAAATAATAGGAACAATCCATCGCCAAATGATGGGAATGACCATATAGGTTGACCAATGATCCCAGTTAATCGTAGTGAAATGACTTACCTTTCCGGTATATACCCCGTTTTGGTAGGTTCCAACACCAATCTGTTTCCAAATACCCAATGTTTCATCAAAAGTCCACATGTCAATGGTCGTTGTAGCAAACTGCTGAAGGCTTTGGGGTACGGGTGAGCTAACGGTTACCTGCATTCCCGTTTTAATCTTCAATTTATTGCCACCATCATCCAAAAGATCAAAATTGCACATTCCATACGAAACTAATCCGCCCCGTTTGTTATCTGCATTGTCAGCGGCAAGGTCTCCAGGCATCCGGGCCAGGAAATCAGGACTTGTAGGGTTTATGTATGCAGCCACCACATTGACTTGTCCGCTATAACCATCCAATGCGTTCGCAGGTAATTCAACTTTTATACCTCCGGAGGTCTGAACACTACCGCCGGTTGTCGCATTAATTGTTCCGATACTTTTTTGAGCCAACAGTTTAATTAACGGTGGTTTTGACATGCCATCCTTAACCGGCCTGAAAATTCTTGACCCTTTAAAGTAACCTGTTTTAGTGGCCGTTATATATGCCCTTGCCTGATCGAGCATAACATCAGTCAGTATGAAAATACCATTGATATCTGTCGATGTCGTAGCTCCTCCGCCCGAAATCGTCACATTGCTAATGGCTTCATCCTTTTCGTCAACGATCCGGCCAAACACGGAGGTGCTGATTTTAACTCCTTCTACAGGAAGTGCAGGTATTGGATCGGAAGCAGGACCATTGCCCAAATCTTCATTTCGATGACAGCCGGTAATGATGAGGCCAAGACAAACAATGCAGTAGAGAAATAGCTTTTTCATAGGGATAATCTTTAGGATTACGAAATAGAATTCGTCAAAACTAAACTATCCTAAACTTTTTCTATATACTCAATTTGTAGTAGGTTGAAATATATAATCAGATCAGATCATTTACTTCGGAAGGTAATATTAGAAGAGTATCAACTGTTTAAACCAGCATGAAAAAATATCTAAATGCCTATTTTTTCTGATTCCGGAGTTTGCTTTTTCTAATTCCGTAAGTAAAGTAAATTACAAACCCAATCGCCATCCAGACAATCAACCGTATCCAGGTATCGATTGGAAGTGAAATCATCAGGTAAATACATATGGCAGCGCCTAAAATCGGGACAAGCGGGACAAACGGTGTTTTAAATGACCGTTCAAGGTTAGGTTTTTTAACCCGCATGACTATAATTCCTATACAAACAATGGCGAAAGCAAGCAATGTACCAATTGAAACCAGTTCACCAAGTATATTGATAGGAAGTATCCCGGCAACTACCATCGCTACGAATCCGGTTAATAAAGTACTTACATATGGGGTTTTAAACCGGTGATGAATCTTCGCGAAAACCGGAGGTAAGAGTCCGTCTTTCGCCATGGAAAAGAAAATTCGTGGCTGACCCATCAACATGACCAAAATTACCGAAGTTAAACCAGCTATTGCAGCAATTTTTATGATTGGCCTCAGCCAGAACAGTCCGCTTCCCATTGCGTTGACACCAACAGCGATTGGATCGGCTACGTTTAGAAAAGTATAGCTTACAATTCCTGTTAGAACAATAGCTACTAGGATATACAATAATGTTGAGATTCCGAGAGAACCTAAAATGCCGATGGGCATGTCGCGCTGCGGATTTTTAGATTCCTGAGCTGCGGTTGAAACTGCATCGAACCCAATGTAAGCAAAGAATATCACAGCGGCTCCGCGTAAAATTCCACTCCAGCCATAATGTCCCCAAACACCTGTGTTTTCTGGAATAAATGGATGCCAGTTGGCTTTATTCACAAACATAAAGCCTATGCCAATAAAAAGCAAAATCACAAATACTTTGATGACCACCATTACATTATTGAACTTGGCTGATTCACGAATTCCAATAAGCAATAACATGGTGATTGTTGCCACGATGAACATGGCTGGTAGATTTAAAACTCCGGTCAGATGCGGAAGACTGTCTATTACGATTCCTGAGTCTGCCAGACTTTTAGTCAATTCAGGAGTTGCCAGTTTATATCCAATTTGTGGTATTTCTACCAGTAAAGACCCGAATGCAGCCGTGAATTGTGCAGGAATAACCAGCCCAAAATCTTTCAGAAAACTGACTACATAACCCGACCAGCCAACAGCTACAGTTGATGCGGCAAACAAGTATTCCAGAATTAAATCCCACCCAATGATCCAGGCGATAAACTCACCCATGGTTGCATAAGCATAGGTGTAAGCACTTCCTGAAATCGGTATCATGGAGGCAAACTCGGCATAGCATAAACCTGCAAATAAGCAGGCCAAACCGGATATCATAAAGGAAATGACTATTGCCGGACCGGCATATTGTGCAGCTGCCTGTCCGGTTAAAACAAAAATGCCGGCTCCAATAACGGCTCCGATCCCCAAAGTGGTTAAATTAAATGCACTTAAGGATCTTCTTAGTCCCTGGTCGGATTTAGATTCGTCCAGTAATTGGGATATTGGTTTAGTAATAAACAATTTTGACATATTTGTTTTTTTTTGAACAATCAAAAATAGCTTTTTTGTTGAATAATAAAGAATTTTAGGAGAATTGGAAGGCAAATCAATTTTTAGCTTTAACAAACAAGGATTTTGAGGCTGCATAGAAAAAAGGTATCAGAGTTGTGACCATAAGTCCTATGAACACGATTCCAAAATGATCCTTCATCCATGGATTTTCTCCTAAAAAATAACCCGACAAAGAGAAAAACGAAACCCAAATAGCTGATCCAACGAGGGTATAAGTTGAAAATACTGAAAAATCAAAATTGACTGTTCCTGCCAAGAATGGAATATAAGTTCGAATTACCGGGAAAAACCTTCCCAAAATGATAGACTTCTTTCCATGTTTCTGATAGAAATTATGGGTTTTAATGATAGATTTGACCAGATACCTTTGTACCAGCTTATTCTTGCTGTGTTCAATTTTATAGCCAATTTGTTTGCCAACACTATAGTTGAAATGATTACCGAGTACTGCTCCCAGAATTAATACAGGCATCAAGATCAGGATGCTCATTTCTGTTGATGCGGCTATAACTCCGGCAGAAAAAATTAACCCATCACCAGGCAGAAATGGAAATACTATAAAACCAGTTTCCAGAAAAATGATAAAGAAAAGCAAGAGATAGGCTTCGAAAATATTATTCGATACCACTTCATTGAGGGCAATATTGCTATCAAAAAAGATATTTTGAATTTCGTTCATCATGGTTTTCGGGATAAAGTATTTTCAAATTTTCTCAATTAGTCGCAAAAGCAGAATTTGCAATTCATACAAGTTAAACAATCTAACAATTGGAATCACTATTTAAATTGAATTTTTGGAAATTATTTCAATTGCATGGTTTATCCATCAATAATTATAATATTTATAACTTATAGAATTTCATCATTTTATGAAAAAAAAAGACTGACGACTTAACTGCAAAATCTGAGCAGAAATTTAAATTTAGGAAGGATGATCGAGAAAGTAAATATGTTACGATATTTAATTAAAGACTTTTCTTAAAGACCAGGGTTTTCAGTGCAGCGTAAAAAAATGGAATCAACGTGACAATGATCAATCCAAGAAAGATGAGTTCAAAATTATCTTTTATCCAGGGAAGTTCGCCAAGAAAATAGCCTGAAAGAGTGAAAAACGGAACCCAGATTGCAGATCCGATGATGGTATATTTGGAGAATATTTTAAAATCAAAATCAACGGTTCCGGCAAAGAATGGAATGTATGTGCGAATGACGGGGAAAAACCTTCCAATAATGATTGACTTTTTACCATGCTTTTGGTAAAACAATCGTGTTTTGATAACCGATTTGACCAGATATTTTTGTACCAATCGATTCTTGCTGTGCTCAATTCGATGTTCTATCTTTCGGCCAATCTGGTAATTAAAATGATTTCCCAGAATAGCTGCCAAAATCAGGATTGGTACCAGTAAAAAGATACTCATATCTGAAGATGCTGCGATTACTCCGGCAGAAAAAAGTAATCCGTCGCCCGGAAGGAAAGGAAAAACGATTAAACCGGTTTCCAGAAAAATAATCAGAAAAAGAAACAAATAGGCTTCCCATACGTTTTCGTCAACAATAGCGTAAAGGGCTTCATTGGTATGAAATAAAAAATGGTATACCGTGTCAATCATGCCTGTAAAGATTGTTCTTTTTCAGAAACAATCAACCAGCAGCTCACAGATTTTTGTCAGAAAAATACTGTCATCCGAAGTAAATGGGGCCGGAGAGTGGCTGTCGATATCCAGTTCGGCCACAAATTCACCATTCTTTAACACCGGAACCACAATTTCAGACTGAACATCCAGTCCGCATGAAATGTAATTTTCAACCTGGGTGACATCCTGAACGACCATTGTTTTGGAGCTTTCAGCAACTTGTCCGCAAATGCCTTTTCCCAGCGCAATATGGGTGTGTGGCGTAGGTTTTCCGACAAATGGACCGAGTACAAGTTCGTTTTTCCTGGAGTCCAGAATATAAAAACCAACCCAGTCGTAATGATAAACTTCATTTTTCAGGATTTCACAAACCTGAAATAACAAATCTGCCGGTTTGTTTTTTACCAAAGCAGAAATCTTCAGGAATACTTCATCGAAATCTGTCGTTGTCATTTGATGACCATTTGATCTTCGTGGGTAATCTTTTCACAGTATTTGCATTTCAGATCCAGCGGATTCTTGGAAATGACGCTGAAACTGGTGGTCATTTCTTCATTATTCGTAATGCATTTCGGATTGAAACATTTCACAATACCGATAATTTCGTCAGGAACAACTACCACCCGTTTTTCTACCACCTCGTAATCGCGAATGATGTTTAACTTGGCATTTCTTGCAATCAGTGAGATTTTATTGATTTCGTCGTCTTCAAAAAATACATCAGAAAGTTTGATAATCGCTTTACTTCCAAGCTTTTCACTTTCGAAATTAGCACCAAACGTAATTTGTGATTTCACATTTTGAAGTCCCAAAATTGATATAACCTTGAACAGATTTTCTGAAGGAATATGATCGATTACAGTGCCATTATTGATTGCACTGACTTTCAATTTGAGTTTCTTTTTAAAACTTTCGGGCATGGCTTGATTTATTTGAGGTTGAGAATGTGAGAAATAATCGCCTGACGTACAAAAACACCATTCCGGGCCTGATCAAAATAATAGGCTTTTGCATTGGCATCCACATCGGTATGTATCTCATTGATACGAGGTAGCGGATGAAGAATCCGGACGTTTGGTTTAGTATTATCAAGCATTTTATTCCGGAGAATGTACACGTTTTTCACCTTTTCGTATTCAATCGGATCCATAAAACGTTCTTTCTGAACACGCGTCATATAAATAATGTCGGCATGGTTAATATTATCATTGATTTCGGTGTGCTCGAAATAGCGAATCCCTTTTTCCTTCAGGAAAAGTTTGTATTCTTCAGGCATAGCAAGCTCTTCGGGAGCAATGAAGTTGAAGATCGGATTCTCGAACTCAGACAAAGCCATCAGAAGCGAATGCACGGTTCTTCCGTATTTCAGGTCGCCAATCATGAAAATATTGATGTTGTCGAGTGTTCCCTGGGTTTTCAGGATTGAATACATGTCGAGCAAGGTTTGCGTAGGATGCTGGTTTGCCCCGTCACCGGCGTTAATTACCGGAACATCGGCCACTTCGGCAGCATAACGGGCACTTCCTTCCAACGGGTGGCGCATGACGATCAGATCGACGTAATTGCTCACCATTCGGATGGTATCGTGCAGTGTTTCACCTTTGGAGACACTGGAAGACCCGGCATCGGAAAATCCGATAATCCGGCCACCCAGGCGGTTGATGGCCGTTTCGAAACTCAGGCGTGTTCGGGTTGATGGTTCAAAAAACAAAGAAGCGGCTACTTTTCCTTCAAGCAGTCTCTGGTTTGGATTTTTCTCAAAATCACCTGCAAGTTCCAGTATCCGCAGATAATCTGCTTTCGAATAATCAGTAATTGAAATTAAATCTTTCTTCTTCATTTGATATCTTGATTTTAAAGGATGGTAATTCAAAAAAAAACCAACAGAAACTTTGAATCTGTTGGTTTTTCATAGTAGTGTAATATTCCGGAAATAGATATTTCTGAGATAAATTTTGAAAATGGTACAGGAAATTTTGGGAAATTTTTTCCGGGTGAATTATTTCACCAAAAAAGTAAGCATATTGTTTTCTGAGGTGTTCCATCAAAGTTCAAAATTAGACTGTTTTTATGATATTTCTGAAAATGTCGACTGTTTTTTTGAATAGTTTATTAACAACTATCATCCGATGATTCTAACCGTTTTGTTTTAAACAATTAAGCTTGTCCATCCGTAACTTTTAATCCTTCTATTTTTTTCAATTCTTCTGAAATCCTTATTTGGTCGGACAATCTGACCCGGGTTGTAATTTGGCAACGTAAATCGAATTGCGGATCAATCTGCGGCAATTTTTCATCCTTGAAAACCTTCATCACCTCGTTCATTCCTTTGTATCCATATTCAATAAGGAGCTCCTTTTCTACCACGCGTTCCACTATTTCAGCCTGATTTACCGCATCTGTCGCAGCATTTCGGTATGCATTGATCAGGCCATTTGTTCCAAGTAAAATACCGCCAAAATAGCGTACTACTACAATCAGAATATTAGTCAGGTCGTGGCTTTGAATTTGTCCCAGGATGGGTTTCCCTGCAGTGGAGGAGGGTTCACCATCATCATTGGCTCTGAACAGTAATTTTTCGTGGCCAAGGCGCCATGCATAGCAGTGATGCCTTGCCGAATGATGTTCCTTTTTAATCGAATGAATAATCTCCCTGATTTCGTCCTCAGAAATCACCGGAAAAGCAAAGGAAATAAATTTGCTGCCTTTGTCTTTGAAAATTCCTTCCGAAGGTTTCGATATGGTTCTGTAGGTATCTTCCATCAGGATCAGCCTTGTTTTGCAAGCAATAAAAAAAGCAGATCGAATGGATCTGCTTTTATCTTTTACAATTTTAGTTTCTTTTCAATCTCGTCAACACAAAGTTTAAACGATTTGTCTGTTTCTTTCAGGTTATTCACCGTTTTGCAGGCATGAAGCACGGTGGCATGGTCTTTACTGCCGATTTGCGAACCAATCGATGCCAGAGACGCTTTGGTCATGCTCTTTGAAAAATACATGGCAAGCTGTCGTGCCTGAACCACTTCACGCTTGCGGGTTTTAGCCTGAAGTGAATCAACCGGCATATTGAAATAATCACAAACCACTTTCGAAATATAGTCGATCGATAATTCCCGTTTTGAATTCTTAACCAGCTTGTTAATCATTTCACTGGCCAACTCAATGGTAATTTCCTTTTTATTCAGGGTTGACTGGGCAAGCAGTGAAACCAGTGCCCCTTCGAGCTCGCGTATATTGTTGGTTATATGCGATGCAATGTATTCAAGTACTTCTTCCGAAATAATCAGGCCGTCTTTGTAAATTTTACGCCGTAAAATATCCATGCGGGTTTCAAAGCTTGGCTGTTGCAAATCTGCTGTTAATCCCCATTTAAATCTGGAGAGCAGACGCTGTTCAAGACCCTTGAGCTCAATAGGTGGTTTATCTGAAGTCAGAATGAGTTGCTTGCCACTTTGATGCAAATGATTGAAAATATGGAAGAAAGTTTCCTGTGTCTTTTCCTTTCCGGCAAATTCCTGAACGTCATCCAGAATCAGAACGTCGATCATTTGGTAAAAATTCAAAAAATCGTTCCGGTTGTTGTTCCGGGTAGCCTCAGTAAACTGAGTCTGAAATTTATTGGCATTTACGTAGAGTACGACCTTATCAGGGAACCGTTCCTTAACTTCAATCCCAACGGCATGTGCCAAATGGGTTTTTCCCAAACCTGAATTGCCATAAATCATAAGTGGATTAAATGCTGTTCCACCGGGATTTTGCGAGACTGCATATCCAGCACTGCGCGCTAAACGATTGCATTCTCCTTCAACAAAATTATCAAATGTATTGTCAAGACGTAATTGTGGGTCAATTTGAATTTTTTGAATTCCAGGAATTATAAATGGATTCCTGATGGATGATTTTCCTTCACTTTTAAGAGGAATGCTCATCGGTTTGTTTTGAATCTTGCTGTTGTTGCTGGTCGGGTATTTAATCGTGTAGGGTTGCGAATTTCCCTGATTATTGCCCATTACAACAACATACTCCAGTTTTGCTCCCTGTCCAAGCTCCTTTCTTAATGTTTTTCTAAGCAAATCAATATACTGTTCCTCGAGGTATTCGTAAAAAAACGGACTTGGAACCTGAATAGTAAGAACTTCATCATCCAGATTAACCGGAACAATGGGCTCAAACCAGGTTTTAAAACTTATGCTTGGAACATTGTCACGAATAATTGACAGACAATGATCCCAAACCAAACGATAATCATTAATCATTTTGGAGCAGGAGATTAGAAAAATTTGACAAAAAGGTGTTTTTTTTAATTCGTTGGAAACAAATTTTGCGAAAAAAAATGTATAAAAAAAATGCTTTTGCTATTGACTTTTATAAAAAAAAGATAAGTGGTTTAATGCTCAGGCATTTAAAAGTTAAAAATAGTTTAATATTTTTTTAATATATCTAAATGCCTGACAATCAATAGTATGTAAAATGTAATTATCAAAATGCTTGCTGTTAAAGGATTTCAGGTAATTGAACAATAAAATAAAATAATGTTTACAATTAATTTACCCGATTTTTGATTGCTTTCTCCAGTTTTATCTTTCGTCCATTTTTAAAAGCTACCAATGTTGCATCCGGAAAATTATTTCTGGCAGTATTCAAAAGTTTCGAGATTTGTTCAAAATCATTCGATTTGCCAGCCAAGTAATTATACATCTCGCTGACCTTGATTTCTTCTATCTGACCTAATCCTTTAAAAAAAGATGATTCAGTTGATAATTTTGCAGGACTGGAAATTAAATGGACTTTAAAGATAATCTGATCTTTTTCATTCGGAGTAGCTGGCTTGGCCGTAATATAAACGTCTTTGCCCATGTTGAAGGCCGAAAAATGAACATACCGTTTCGGATTGTTGCGTACATCTTTGAGCAACAGATCAAGGCTGCCTGAAAGGCCCGTCAGGTTCTCATACAATACCGGATCATTAATCAACATCCCTGCAGAACTTTCTTTGGTATTTAGTTTTTGAATAATGGTATTGAGTCCGGCAACTGAAGAGGAAATTTCAGCAAAAACTGGACTCACATTCAATTTTGCCAGTGAATCGGACAAGGATGAAAGGTTTTTAATGATGTTGCTTATCTGTACCGAATTTTTACTGATTGTACCGCTAATATTATCCACATTGTTTACAATTGAATTAACCTTGCCACTGGTCATAATTTTATTCAATTCGGCCGAAGCTGATTCAATATTTGCTACCGTCCGGTTAATATTTTCAAAACTTTCGGTCAGATTCTTCTGAGTTCGCCGGTTGAATACAGATGTAACTATATTAAGTGCCGAATCCAAAGATGCAATTAATTCCTCGGCCTTTTTCTTTAAAGGCAATACCTGCATACTTACCTGTTCTTTAAGATCACCTTCGGTGGTACCCGGAATCGTATCAAGTGGCAGGTAGTATTCTCCAGAATGCACAACTTCCAGTTTTATTGATTTAGTTCCCATGATGTCGCTGGAAACAATTTTTGCGGAAGAGCCTTTTGAAATCTTAAAATCTTCGTTCAATGACAAGGTAACCAGAAGCCGACCCGAATAATCAGTCATAAAATCGATTCTTGAAACTTGTCCAACTTTATAGCCATTTATGGTCACGGTACTCGATTCTACCAAACCATCAATTTTGTTGTAAACGGCATAGTATTTCGTGTTGTTTTTAAATATATCGATGCCCTTCAGGTAATTAATTCCCCAAATAAGAATTGTAAGACAGGCAATGACCAAAAAGCCCAGTTTGGTATATTTTGAAATCTTAATCATGTTTTTAATTGATTCTGTTTATTTCAGTTTCTGCATCCTGATACAAAGCTAAACAGCATTAGGCAGGAAACCAAAAAAGATTTTGTATTTTCAATCTATGTTAAATTTTTAGTTGGATAAATGGTCAAGAATGGTCCTTTTGCCATCTTCAAAAGAGACCACGAAGGATTGCGGGAATTTTAGCCTGATCTTTTTCCAGATTGGGATAATACTTTCAACCGATAATTCTTTACCAATGAAATACCGGTAGTATTTATCACTTTTCTCTCTTCTAACTTCCACGATTCCTTTGAAATTGGCCGGTGTAGGTTCTAAAGGGATTGTATTTGCACCAATCTGAACACTATAATATTTGGTTTCATTTTTTTGACTTGCAACGAGATCTGCAACAGGATTAATTTTTTCGGTATCAACTTTATGTTTTTCAGTTTCTTTATTCAATTTCTGATCTGCAGTTGGTTTCTTATCCTTACTTATTTCCACTTTTACATCAGCTGTTTTCTCTGGAATAACTTCTTGTTTGTTAGTAGTTATAGTTGATTCTGGTTTTGTTACCACAATCGGTTGAACCGGCTTTTCATTTTTATAATTTCCGGTATCCTTGGTTGAATTTCCAGCATCATTCTTATTCGTTACGATATTTTTTTGTTCCGCTGCAACCGTTTTTGTTTCAGCCAGAGCCGGGGTACCGGAACCTGAATTTCGCGACTTAAACCTTTTAAAAGCTTCAAAAACGGATTGGGCAATCGTTTGCTGACCTTCGTTGCTGCTTAAATAGTCTGCATCTGCAGGATTACTTATAAAACCTGTTTCAATTAAAACACTTGGCATCGATGATTGTCTCAGAACCAGAAAACCGGCTTGTTTCACTCCCCGGTTCGAACTTTCGAGTCTTGATTTAAATTGATGCTGAATGTCGTCGGCTAAAGATAAACTTTGGGCCAGATAGTTCTCCTGGGCCATCGAAAACATGATGTACGATTCCGATGAATTTGGATCGAATCCTTCGTAGGTAGTTGCATAATTATCTTCCAGCAGAATTACGGAGTTTTCTTTCTTTGCAACATCCAGGTTATCATTCGAACGGGCATCACCAAGAAAAAATGTTTCTGTTCCACGCGTTGAGGGCGTCCCGCAGAAATTCGCATGCAGCGAAATAAACAGATCAGCTTTATTCCGATTGGCAATTTTAGATCGATCGATCAAGGGAACGAAAACGTCGGTATTTCGGGTAAAGATTACTTTTACTTCCGGAAAATTCTCACTGATATGCTTACCCAGTTTAAGAGCAATGGCAAGTACAACGTCCTTTTCGCGAATTCCTTTACTTACAGCGCCTGGATCTTTTCCTCCATGCCCCGCATCAATAATCACTACGAAAGGTTTATTATTGCCTTTAACCGATGCCGATGAATAGGATTTCTCAGTAATAAAAACACCCAGTATAAGAAATAAAAGAGTTCTGGAATAATACGTTATCATATTCAATTTGGATTTCAACACAAAAATAAAAATATTATAATTATTTTACCTTTCTTGACGTTTAGGTAAAGCCCTTATTTATATTTTTGCACACTGGTATAAATACCATTGCTTATATTATAAACCTTAGTTTTGATAAAAAAACTTCTTGCAAATATATTATTATTAGTTGCCCTTTCTTCGTTTGGGCAGCTAAATCTGAAACCGGATACGATTTCTACATACAAAGCTTTAAATCTTAAGGATACTATTCAAGTGATTCCTGAACCGGCAAAAAAGGATTCGGTTAAAAAGCCTGTTATTGAGGCTGTAATAACTTATTCTGCCGAAGATTCAATTGTTCCTGATTTTGAAAATCAAAAAATGTACTTGTACAAAAACGGTGTGGTTAATTATCAAACCATCGAATTGAAAGCCGATTACATTATGCTCGATTTTGTAAATAAAGAAGTCTATGCTGAAGGTTTACCCGACTCAACCGGGGCAAAAGTCGGGAATCCTGTCTTTAAAGATGGGAAAGAGGAATTTGAATCTAAGACAATGAGGTACAATTTTGTAACTCAAAAGGGAATCATAACTGATGTGAAAACTTCGCAGGGAGATGGCTTTATTCATAGCAACCTGACAAAAAAGATTAATAAAGATGAGTTTGTTCTGAAAAGCGGGAAATATACCACCTGCGACGCAG
The DNA here is from genome assembly GCA_037143155.1 of Bacteroidia bacterium. Lineage (GTDB taxonomy): Bacteria > Bacteroidota > Bacteroidia > Bacteroidales > Prolixibacteraceae > Aquipluma. The sequence continues at coordinate 36,628 of JBAWZG010000005.1, read as the reverse complement.
AACATCCACATTTCTACCTGCAAATGACTAAGGCAAAAGTGATATCGAACAAAAAAATTATCACTGGACCGGCATATCTGGTTCTGGAAGATTTTCCCATTTATTTTCCAATGATTCCGTTTGGTTATTTTCCAACTACATCGACCTATACTTCGGGCATATTAATTCCAACCTATGGTGAAGAACAAAGCCGGGGATTTTTCCTTCGCGATGGAGGTTATTATTGGGCAGCCAACGATCATTTCGATTTGGCAGTGAGAGGCGATATCTATTCGAAAGGCTCCTGGGCCACCAAATTGCATTCCAATTACAAGGTAAGGTATAAATTCAATGGAAGCTTTGATTTCAGTTATAACCTGAATCAATATTCGGAACAACCGCTTCCCGATGCACGCACTACCAAAGGATTTAGTGTAACCTGGTCTCATTCACAGGATTCGAAGGCTAATCCAAGCCAAACATTTTCAGCCAATGTAAATTTATCGAGCAGTTCGTATGATAAAGAAAACTCATACATGAACAATACGAATTCTGTTCAGAATTACTTGCAGACTCAAAAATCGTCGAGTATTTCCTATTCCCGAAAATTCGAAAATACTCCGTTCAACATGTCGATAAATTTTCGGCATTCTCAGAATTCACGCGATACTACCATCTCGCTGAGTTTGCCTGAACTGACCTTCAATATGAGTAAAATCAATCCTTTTAAGAAAAAAAAGAGGATAGGACCTGTGAAATGGTACGAAAAAATCGGCTTCAGTTATTCCGGAAATCTTAAAAACTCGATCACAGCCAAAGAATCCCAACTTTTGGATAAATCACTGGTCAAAGATTGGAAAAATGGTATACGTCATTCAATACCAATTTCTCTTCCTTCTTTTAACTTGTTGAAATTTATTAATGTAAGTCCAAGCTTCAACTATGCGGAACGATGGTATACCAATTACGTTAACAAAACTTACGATCCGAATTATAATGATCCGCATTCCGGTCAGCCTTTACATGTTGTTCTTGACACCGTTTACACTTTCCGGAGAAATTACGATTATTCGTACAGTCTGAGTTCATCAACCAATATATATGGCATGTATATCATGCGAAATCCAAATTCAAGAATTAAATCAATCCGGCATAAAATAACGCCGTCAATTGGTTTTAGTTATACTCCGGATTTCGGACAACCAAAATATAAATTCTGGGGTAGTTATATTGATGGCAAAAATAAAGAGATCTATTACAATCATTTCGAACAATCCGGTATGCTTTTTGGTTCTGCGGGCCGTGGAGCAAACGGAGCAATTAATTTCAGTTTAAATAATAATCTGGAGGCTAAAGTACTTGAAGTACATGAAGCAAAAGACAGTATCGTATCAAAAGATGAAAAACCCAAGTATAAAAAGGTAAAAATAATCGATAATCTGGGGATGAGTACATCATACAATATGATTGCTGACTCTTTTAAGCTTAGTCCGGTTTCTTTAAATGCACGTACAACAATAAAAGGAATAAGCATTAATATGGGCGCCAATCTTAATCCTTATATAGTTGACAGTAAAGGAAATATGCATGACGAATATACCTGGAACAACGAAAGTGGATTAAAAAAACTCGGACGGATTACGAATGCAAATATGTCGTTCGGAATGAATTTTGATTCGAAAAAAGATAAAAAGGAAGAAACTGGAGATAAAAAAAAGAAAGTTGAAGAGAAACCATTGCCTGATGGTGAGATACTTTATTCTGCTTTTAAAATTCCGTGGAGTATCCGGTTTAATTATTCTTTTTACTACAACAATACATTCAGGCCTGACAAAAATGGTAAAATTAAAGGTAAGATCAATCAAAGTTTGAACCTGGGAGGGCATTTAAGTCTGACAGAGAAATGGCAATCCGAAATGACTACAAACTTTGATATTCAGGCAATGAAATTTTCATTTACCACAATCAACATCACAAGAACTTTGCATTGCTGGAGTATGTCGTTTAATTTCGTTCCTTTTGGCGAACGCAAGAGTTATAGTTTTAATCTTTCGGCCAGTTCGGCAATGCTGCGCGACCTGAAAATCTCCAAACAGAATTCCTGGCGCGATAATTAATCGTATATTCATACTTCTGAATGCATTTTTTTTCTGGAAAGAACAGGAATACTTTAGTTTTGTTATAGCTTTGAAATGGATTTTACTATTTCACAAACTTTTGGCAGCAGATCATTTGAGTTCAAAAAAAACCAACAACTTTATCGGATATGAATTTTCAGAAAAAAATATTGGTTATAGAAGATGACATTCGGTTAGGTATTACAATTCAGAATATTTTAAAGGTCTATAAGTATGATGTTTGTCTGACCAATAATGGTGTTTCAGGAATACAGAAAGCTTTTGAATATAGTCCGGACTTGATTCTATGCGACATAAATATGGAAACCATTGATGGATACCAGGTTTATAAGGTTTTGGAAGAGAGTTCGATTTTAAACAGAATCCCCTTTATCTTTTTAACCGGAAGTTCCAATCTGGAAGATATCCGTTACGGAATGTCACTTGGTGCAGATGACTACGTGGTTAAGCCATTTAACAACGCCGATTTGATCAAGTCGATTGAAAAAAGACTGAAGAAATTTGAGACTATCAGAGAAGACGCCAACCGCGAGTTCAATCAATTATTCAATCTTTCGCCTATTGGAATCATACTTTTCGATGGAAATAAAATACACAAGGCCAATCAGGCATTTGTAAAGTTGGTGAATTTTAAAGAAAATAATCTGGCTGGTGTAATAATCGAAGAGTTTATTGATAAAGCTTCATGTCAGAAGATTCAATCCAAAATTCAGGAAAACCATTCTGAAATGCATGAGATTTTCAATGATGAAGTAACTATTCGAACTCTGCGTCAGGAAGAAATAAAGATAACTCTTGTGGTCTCCTTATTTGAAAAATTCTCGAATTATAAGATGTATATTGGCATTACCACTTTTGAAACAAAGTCAAATCCACAAGAAGATGGCCATCAGTTTGCCGATAAAGTCTATAGTTTATTGAAAAGGGAAAATATTAAGGTTTCTGAAGCTTTGGGTGAAAAAATTACGGAAATCTTCAAACAAAAAAATTTAAACCCGAAGAAGCAAAACAATACTTTTTTTACCAAAAGGGAGAACGAGATTCTTTGCTTGTCGATGGAAGGTTTGCCAATTAAAATTATTGCCTACAAACTGGACATCTCTGACCGTACAGTTGAAAAACACCGGACAAAACTCATGGAGAAATCAGGAGCAAACAATATGATTGAAGTAATCGTTTTTGCTCTGAAAAACAGTTTGATTGAAATTTAATGATTTTGCTAATGAAGAACCAAAAAAGGCAACATTCCAAATAGAGTGTTGCCTTTTTAGCTTAAAACGGAAGGTCGTTGCCTGAATCATCAGATTGTTCAGGCGGAGGAATTTCACCCGGTTGAAAAGCCGGAGGATAACTTCCGGCTGCATTAACAGCACCAGCCTTCTCAATCTTCCAGGCATTGATGTTGTGATACCATTTTCCGTTAAAATCGCGAGATTCGAGCGAAAAATATACCTCAAGCTCACTTCCTTCAGATATCGAGTCAATTAAAGATATTTTATCTCCAAAAAGTGTGAAGCAAACTTTTTTTGGAAATTGCTCATTGGTTTCAATCACAAAATCCTGTTTCTTCCATTCTTTCCCTGCTTTACTAACTCCGGTTTCCATTTTCAGAATCTGGAGAAGTGTTCCTTTTACCTGCATGCTCATAATGTTTCCGGTTTTTGGTTAGAAAAATAAAAAACACTCTTACAACAAACGTGCAAGAGTGTTCTTTTTATGTGTTCATGATTACTTTTTTGCTGCGTCTTTCTTTACAATTTCAAGTAATTCAACTTCAAAAATAAGTGTTGAATTTGGCTTGATATCTTTACCAGCACCTCTTTCGCCATAAGCTAAAGCAGCTGGAATGACCAATTTCCATTTTGATCCTACGGGCATAAGCTGTAAAGCTTCAGTCCATCCCGGAATAACCTTGTTGACAGGAAAATTAGCTGGTTGGCCACGCTCTACAGAACTGTCAAATACTTTTCCGTCGATAGTAGTTCCATGATAATGACATTTCACTTCGTCTTCAGCTTTTGGTTTTGGACCTGTACCAACCTTGATGATTTCATACTGAAGTCCATCAGGAAGGGTCACAACACCAGATTTGGACTTATTTGCAGCAAGAAAGTCTTGTCCTGCTTTTAAGTTTTTGTCACCTTCAACTTTTGATATTTCAGAAAAGAATTTCTGAATGGTTGCATTACATTTTTCTGGTTTAATCTGTAACGAATCACCTGTAAAGGCTTTTGTGAAAGCAGCAATAAGAATCTCTTTATTCAGCTGATCAACACCGGGAGCGTCTTTCATTTGTTGTTTGTTACTTTCACCAATAAGTACTCCTAATGAGTAACTTACTGAATCGTTTTTACTTGCAAGAGATATCTCGCCTTTTTTACCTGAATTCTGGCATCCTGCAGCTCCAACTGTCAAAACAAATGCCGATGCATAAATCAATGATCTCAATTTCATGTTATTCATATTTAATTAAACAATTTCTAATAATTCTACATCAAAAATCAAAGTGGCATTGGGACCGATCATTCCGCCTGCACCTTGTTCTCCATATGCCAGATCAAATGGAATAAACAGCCGCCATTTTGAGCCTTCCCGCATGATTTGCAAAGCTTCGCTCCAGCCCGGTATTACAGTGCTTACAGGAAAAATTACTGCTTCCCTGCGCTCACCCGAACTGTCAAATACAGTTCCATCTAAAAGAACCCCGTGATAGTGGCATTTTACATCGTCATCGATCGTAGGAAATTTGCCATAACCTTCTTTCAAGACTTTATATTGTAATCCGGTAACAGTTTCAACAACTCCTTCATTTTTAATGTTATTCATTAAAAACAACAGTCCCTCTTCCATGTTTTTATTGGCCTCTTCTTCATTTTTGGCCATCATAAATTCCTGTAATGTCTGGTTTGCAGTGTCCATAGATACTTTCGGCTTGTTTCCTGAATAGGTATCCTGCAGGCCTGCTAAAAATTGCAAAGGATCAATGCTTCTAACTCCTGACTGGAGGAGGTTAGATGAAATGGTTAATCCCAGCGAGTAGGAAAACTCTTCCAATTGATCTTTGAACTGAGAATCAGACATTAATTTGATTTGAAATTCAGGGTACGAATATAGATTATTTTTTAATATCAGCGAAGTGCCTAAACTGTCTTTCTGCCCCTAAGAATTTCTTTTTTTCCGGTTGGCCCGGGCATCCTTTCCATAAAGAAACCTGCTGCTGAAAATGCTCTTCGGACGGTGCCTTTTGCACAATATGTGACCAGAATACCGCCATCTTTCACACTTTCTGCCACTTTATGCAAGACTTCATCAGTCCACATTTCCGGCTGTTTTCCCGGGGCAAATGCATCATAGTAAACCAAATCGAATTGCGGTTCAGAATTAAACTGATAGGTGAGAAGGTCTGCTTTAACTTTCTTTAACCAAAAGATTGAGGATATCTCCTGATTTAAGTCCCAATCAGCACGGTGCATTTGCTCAAAGACAAGCGAATTTTTGGGAAAAATACTTTCAGGATAGTTCAGCTGGAGGTACTCGGTTTCGGTTAACGGATATTTTTCGAGACTGAGGTAATTAACCGAAATATTTCGCTCTTTAGCAAAACAATATGTCAGGTATGCATTCAGCCCGGTTCCGAAACCGATTTCCAAAACTGAAATTTCCTTTTTCTCGATTTGCATCAATCCCTGGCCAATATAAATGTGTACTGATTCCTGAATTGCCCCGTGTACCGAATGATAATGCTCATCCATTTCCGGTAGATAAATAGTATGAGAACCATCTTCAGTAATTATAAACTCTTTCTTCATAAGTCTGTATTTCGATGGAACGAGCCTTTTTCCGGCTGGTCTCAGCAGTCAAATAATTTTAAATATATAAAAGAACTTGCCAAAATAACTAAATTTGACGCCGTAAGAAAATTGGAGGTATAAATGTTACTTAAAATCTATCCGGAAAACCCGAATCCGAAAGATATCCGACAGGTTGTTGAGGTGCTTCAGAATGGAGGAATAATTGTTTATCCAACCGATACTGTTTATGGGCTTGGCTGCGATATAACCAATGCCAAAGCGGTTGAGAAAGTTGCCCGGTATAAAAATGTAAAAGTTGAAAAATCAAATTTTTCCTTCATTTGCAGCGATTTAAGTCATTTGTCCGATTTTTCTAAACCGGTTTCCAATCCGGTTTTCAAACTGCTGAAACACTATTTGCCCGGCCCGTTTACCTTTATATTGAATGCCAACAGCAATGTTCCAAAATATTTCAAGGGTAAAAAGAAAACCATTGGAATTCGAATCCCAAATAATCCGATCATTCTTGAAATAGTTCGTGCTCTTGGAAACCCTATCATGTCGACATCTATTCATGATGAAGATGAGATTGTTGAATACTCAACCGATCCTGAACTGATTCATGAGAAATTTATGGATATTGCTGATCTTGTGATTGATGGAGGATATGGTGATAATATACCTTCAACGATTGTTGATTGCACGGAGGAAGTTCCGGTTGTAATCAGGCAGGGAAAAGGAATTTTCGAAGATTAATTATATGCACTAAAATCGGCATAAAATGCACCATCCTGTTTGATTTTGAAGAAGTTATTGATCTCTTTATTATCAGATCCGATATTCCCAAGATAGATGGTTCGGGTTTCCGGATTTGCCTTCAATCCTTCCGGATAAATTGAAAGTTCAATTAAATCCTGAGTCTTACTGAACCCCTTTAATGAACTGAATTTTATTGTGCTGTTAATGAATTGCATGCGATTATTTTCAGTATCAATGTCCGCGAAGATTACCGGTTTAGCTTGATTGTTGGCTATGATCCTTACCGGATTAGTTCTCAAGTGATAACTTACTCTTTGAAACATCGACTTTTCTGACCTGGATAGCTTTTCAAAATCGGGAGTTATCAGGTAGTTTGTCCTTCCGTTAATTAGTTGGACCATCAAGTTTTTACTGTTATAGACTATAACAGCTTTTTGGTTGAATACTTTGGTTTTTTCATAAAGTTCGGTGACTTGAAAAAGCAGAATCATGGAAAGCGTTGAAAATAGCCATGCTTTCTGCTTCGAACCGATAAAAACAATGAAGAATACAATACATCCGAATAACAGCCAAACCTGAAACGGAGTCAGCACAATGCCTTTGGTGACTGCCAGTGGAAAAGCATCCATTGCCTTGAGCGAAAGCAGCATGATATGAGTCGATTTTTCAATGATCCAACCAATGAACATAGCGAATCCATGAAACGGACTGAGGATGAAAAAAGCAAGAGTCAGCCAGATTATAACAGTCGTAACCGGAATAACCACATAACTGCTAAGCCAGAATAAGTTCGGGAATTGGTTAAAGTAGAATAATCCCAATGGAAAAGTAATAAACTGGGCTGCTATTGAAACTGTAAATAAACTCCAGCACCATTTAAGAATTGGGTTGGATAATACAATCAGGTTATTTAAACTTGGTTGAATCAGAACAATTCCAAAAACGGCCAGATACGAAAGTTGAAATCCAATATCAAACAGCACATTCGGATTTAAAAGCATCAGGAAAAAAGCCGATGCGGTTAACGAATTGTAAATATTTACCTGCCGGCGAAGGCTATTGCCGATGACAACAAAGGTAAACATGACGGTTGCCCGCTGAACCGCTGCTGAAAATCCTGTTAAAAAAGCATAAAACCAAAGAAATGAGATCATTACGATTGTGAAAATAATGATTCCTGTTCTTCCCCGCTTAAGGAACGAAAGAAAAAATCCAAGAATAATATAGATAAGGGCAACATGCAATCCGGAAACAGACAAAACGTGCATGGCTCCGGTTGACGCAAAATAATCGAGTGTTTCCTGGTCAATTTCAGTCCGGTAACCCAAGGTCAATGCGGAAACCACTGAGCGTTCTTCCTTCTCAGGAATGGCAACAGTCAACATAGAAATAAGCTGGTCACGAAATTGTTCAGCTTTAAAAATCAACCGGTTGGAATGATTGCCGGTTTTCAAATAGGTATCTTTCGATAAATAGGCCGAAAACCAAATGCCATTCCGGTTCATCATCGTTTGGTAATCGATCTCGAACGGGTTTCCTGCATTTCTAATTTCCTGAGGTCTGGTAAGTATGACCAATTGGTCGCCGGTAGTAATGGTTGAGTCAAATTTTTCTTTGCTGAAATACACAACTACTTTTTCAGGTTTTATGAGAACCCGATTGGCAATTAAAAGAATGGTCTGGAAAGTTTTCGCCTTTTCGGCTGGCTTCTGGCAAACTTCAGCCAAATAATAATCTTTTTCGGGAAAAGTAGGGAGTTGCCTGTCTGCAATCTGATTTGGATAAAAAACGCCGCAGAGAACGATCCCAAAAGAAATCAGCAGGTTTTGGATTTTTACTGTCGTGAAATTACTGTTATGCCAAAAGATAATCAGCGCAGAAATTAAGACGGTACATAAAATGCCAGTCCAACGCAGGTCTAATGTGAGAAAATGCCTGAGCAGTATTCCAATCAGAAAAAGGCTGAATATCCGAATGAATGGGATCTTTTGGAAGAGATTTCGTTCGACCGACATTTTTAGATTTTTTGTCGGTTACGATTTACAACGATGGGGGTTTTGTGTCGAAACACGAATTTTACCGAATGAGCGATAAATTCATTGAACTACCCGGTTTTAAGCAGTCAATCAATCAATTCGATTTGCTGCCCGGAATTTTAATCCGGTACTTTGGAATAACTTTTCCTTTGGATATGGCAATTAACTTGCTTTTTAAAATTCTTTTCTTCAAAGGATTAAGGTAATCAACAAACATGATGCCTTCCAAATGGTCGTATTCATGCTGAATAACCCTGGCCGTAAAACCGCTGTATATTTCCTCGTGTACCTTGAAGTCTTCATCCAAATATTTAATCCGCACAGATTCAGGTCGTAAAACATCTTCACGTATTTCTGGCAAACTCAGGCAGCCTTCGTTCATAACCCATTCGTCACCATATTTCTCAAGGATTTCCGGATTAATAAATGCCTTCACAATTCCGGCAGGTTCGCCTTCTTCATCGGTTGTGGTATCCAAAATGAAAACACGAATTGGCTGTCCAACCTGAGGTGCAGCCAAACCAACTCCATCAGAACTGTACATGGTTTCAAACATGTTTCGGATAAATCCCTTTAAATCCTGATAATCTTTTGTAACTGGTACTGCTTTTTTTCTTAAAACAGGATCGCCAAATACGGTAACCGGGTAAATCATCAATTGTATTTTTTTTGTTCTAAATAGCTTTGTAAAATAATGGTGGCACTTAAGCCATCGATTGTTTCCTTGTTTTGTCGGTCTTTCTTCTTTAATCCAGCATCAATCATGGTTTGAAACGCCATCTTTGAAGTAAAACGCTCATCAACCTGTTCCAAAGGCATATCCGGATAATCTTTCTGAAACTTCTTCAAAAACGGATTGATGTAAATAACGGCTTCAGAGGGTTGATTGTTCATTTGCATCGGGTATCCAACTATAACTTTTTCAACATTTTCTTTTACGAAGTAATCTTTCAGGAAAATCCATATCTCATGCGTTGGTACTGTGGTTAATCGGGTCGCAATCATCTGAAGCGGATCAGTAACCGCTATTCCAACCCGTTTTTTTCCGTAATCGATGGCTAAAATTCTTCCCACAGAGCGTAATTTTTGGTAAAAATAGTAATATTTTGATAATCTACCTTCAGTATGCTTTTCAGTAATTAGTATTTTGAACGTTTGCTTTTGGTAAACATCAGAAAGTCAATGCAGTAATATTTTATGGTTAAAATCCATGCATTCTGGCACAACCTTTGTTCAACCAAAACAATTACCGGTAAAGTTCAAAAATGATTCATTCACTTTAAAACTGAAAGCCATGAAAACCATTAATTATTTAAGGCAGTACACTCCGATTGTTATCATCTCCACCTTACTAATAGCTTCAACTTTTGGAGCAAGTGCCGAAAATCACGAAAAGGAAGGTAAAGGGAATAACAGAGGTCACGAGCGGAAAGAGTCCAGGCTGTCGGACCGGAATAACGAAAGAACAGCTACCAACGATTGGCAAAACCGAAGAAATGGAGATGGGGATGACCGAAATTATGAAGCCAGCAACCATCGTAACGAATATCATCCGGAATACACCAGAAGAAACGATCACGAACATCTAAATTATTATAATCATCCTTCGTACGGACGTGTTTATAATCGTTTTGAGAATAATCCTATCGTTTTTAGAAATCAATACGGAGATTACTTCTATTCCGGAAATAATTTCTACAGGTATCGCTATGGAATCGGATACTGTATTTCAGAGCCACCACGAAACCAGTATTACAGGAATTTACCTGTGGAATGTAACAGGGTATATGTGAACGGTCGTGCGTTTTTCAGGAGTGGAGATTTATTCTTTAAGCTGTCTCCCAGAGGATATGAATTGGTCTCTTCACCTTTTGAAATCCGGTTCACAGCGAGGTTTTAATAATCATTAAATCAATCAGTTCGTTTATATAAAAAGAAGGCTGCCTCGGTTATACCGGGCAGCCTTCAATTTTCAGATTTCGTTCAGAAAAGTTTGAATGTTATTTTCGATTCGCTCCTGAATGTTGGATAAATCGGATTTGACAAACTGATCTCCGGTAATTTTTTCATAGAGTTCAATGTATCTTTCAGAGACAGAAAGAACAAAAGCTTCATCCATTTCAGGAACTACTTGCCCTTCGTGCCCCTGAAATCCGTTGGCGATAAGCCATTGACGTACAAATTCCTTTGAAAGTTGTTTCTGATCTTCGCCTTTTGCCAGTCGTTCCTCATATCCTTCAGCATAAAAGTAGCGCGACGAATCGGGCGTGTGAATCTCGTCAATCAAGTAGATTTTCCCATCTTTTTTGCCAAATTCATATTTGGTATCTACCAGGATCAATCCCATTTCTGCAGCAATTACAGTACCGCGACGAAAAATTTCACGGGTATATTTTTCAAGCAATTCATAGTCGTCCTTATTCACAATGTCCTGTGAAATAATATCTTCCATCGAAATGTCTTCGTCATGACCTTCCGAAGCTTTCGTGGTTGGTGTAATAATAGGTTCCGGAAATTTCTGGCTTTCAACCATTCCGTCAGGCATCGGAACACCGCACAAGGTCCGTTTTCCACTTCGGTATTCACGCCAGGCATGTCCGGTCAGGTAACCACGGATAACCATTTCGACTTTGAATGGTTCGCAATGAATTCCAACAGTCACATTCGGATCGGGAGTGGCGACTTTCCAGTTGGGAACAATATCGCTGGTAGCATCCAGAAACTTGGCCGCTATCTGATTTAATACCTGTCCTTTGTAAGGAATTCCTTTCGGCAATACCACATCAAAGGCTGAAATCCGGTCGCTTACAACCATAACCAAATACTCATTCTTGATGTTATAAACGTCTCTTACTTTACCATGATAAACACTTTTCTGTCCCGGAAATTTAAAATCGGTGCGCGTTAGGGATTTGCTCATTTTTCTTCAGTTTTATCGGTTTGAATTTTTACTTTTTCTTTTTCACGTCTCAGCATCTCATGTGCATGGTGTTTTTCGTAAGCCATTACAATATCGCGAACCAAGCGGTGCCTCACAATATCATTTACGTCAAACTGTACAAAGGAAATGTCTTTAATGTTTTTCAGGATTTTTTTCGCAAGAATCAAGCCCGACGGGCTCTGGTATGGCAGATCAATCTGCGTTTCGTCGCCGGTAACCACAAACTTAGTATTGAGTCCCATGCGTGTCAGAAACATTTTCATCTGATTGATCGTCGTATTCTGCGCTTCATCGAGAATTACAAATGCATTACTAAGCGTTCGTCCGCGCATAAATGCCAATGGAGCGATCTGGATGGTGCCGTCTTTCATAAATTCATCCAGTTTTTTCGCCGGAATCATATCCAGCAGTGCATCATACAAAGGTTGGAGATACGGATCAATTTTTTCCTTTAAGTCGCCCGGCAGAAATCCAAGTCGTTCACCAGCTTCCACTGCAGGACGGCTGAGGATAATCCGTTTAATCTCGCGGTTTTTCAGAGCTCTGACGGCCAAAGCAATGGCTGTATAGGTTTTGCCTGTCCCTGCCGGTCCAATGGCAAAAATGAGATCCGAAGTTTTACAAACATCTACCAGTACGCGCTGATTTGGTGTTCTGGCGCGGATTGCTTTGCCGTTAATTCCAAACAACAAAACATCTTTCTCTTCGTCCAGTGATTCTGCAACTCCTTCAGATTCATTCAAAAAGACCTGGTTAATCACGTCATCAGGTAAAACATTGAATTGGTTGTAATGATCCGTTATCAAATGAAACTTCGATTCGAAACGGATTATTTCTTCATCGTCTCCTTTGATGATCACATCGTTACCACGATATACAATGATTAATTTTGGAAAGAATGATTTTATGAGGTTCATTTTGGCATTGTTTACACCGAAAAATTCCAGCGGATCAATGCCTTCGAGATGAATTAACTTTTCAAACATAGACGAATACAGCTTTTTATACCTTGCAAAAATAAGCACTTTTCCGAACTTTTACATACATTTGTCATCGAATGGGTTCCGAATATTTTGGATTAAAAGGGAAACAGGTGAACCGGGCGATCCGGCGATTCCTGTACAGTTCCCGCTGCTGTAATTCCTCTACAACTCTGACGCAATGAACCACTGTTTTTCCGGGTATCCGGGAGGCGGGAAGGAGCTTCAGAGGGGATAAGTCAGAAGACCTGCCTGATCACATCTGGATTTTGACGCTTTCGGAGAAAAGGCAGAAAACCATTTACACTTTTCATTTTCGTTCCTGAAAAGCTGCAAAATCCATCCGTTATTTAAGATTTTACAGCTAATGAACCAAACATTCTACATGTTCAGATTACTTATTGTCAGTATTATACTGGTAATATTCAAAACTGCAGATGCTCAATTTGTGTCCAAAATAATTGATTTTTTACCTGCCCCCGGACAATATACCAATGCCGAATTTATTGGAACTCCAGAAGCTGCAAATTCAATCGTCGGAACGAACAAAGGAATGGTCAGTCTGGGTGCATATGGCGGTTCAATTACAGTTTACTTTGAAAACGGAATTCAAAATGATCCCGCAAATCCATACGGTGTTGACTTTACTATCTACGGAAATTCGACTCCGACCTGGTCTGAACCCGGGATTATTCAGGTAATGAAAGATGAAAATCACAATGGTTTGCCCGACGACACCTGGTACGAAATTGCCGGAAGCGATCATCACTGGAATTCGACTATCCCGAACTACGAAGTTACCTATCAGAATAGTGGATTAAACACAGCAACCGATATCCACTGGACGGATAATATCGGAAATTCAGGCATTATTCCTGAAAACAGTTTTCATCAGCAGACCTACTATCCGAAAGCTCAGCTTTTCCGAGGTGTTTCAGCCGATCAATATACTTTGAAGGGCACCAAAATTAACGGTCAAATCGATTTGTCGAATCCGGGAGTGGTGAATTCTTACCGAAGGACTTTTGGCTATGCAGATAATACTCCGGTAATTTCCTTCACCGAAAAAATGCCGGATAATCCGTACACTCCTGAAATTGAAGGAAGTGGCGGCGATGCCATTGATATCGGGTGGGCTGTTGATTCGAACAGGAATCCAGTATCTCTTGACGAGATTCATTTTATCCGGATTTATACCGGAATGAATACATTGGCCGGCTGGTTAGGCGAAATATCAACTGAAATTACAGGAATCCGTGATGTCGAACCTTCATCAATTTCAGGAGCCCATTCCATAGTTGTTATTCAGGATTTGCCAAGTAAAATTATTGTAGGCGAAACCGTCAATCTAAATGCCTTTGCATTTGAAAGTGGCATAAAACAAAATACCGGCATCAACTGGAGCATCAGTAATTCGGATTTAGCTGGTATTGAAAATAGTCAGATAATTGCTAAAAAGTCTGGTGTTTTTCAGCTTCGGGCTTCTTCAACTTTTAATCCGTCTATTTTCGCTGAAAAGCAAATCGAAATATTTTCGGTTGGAAAAGCTGTAATTACGCTTCCCCTAAAAAGTTTGAAGGTGAACGACAAGCTGGAATTGACCGGAAAGCTGACCGATCAGAACAATACTACTTTGAGTGGAATTTCCACATCATGGAGGATTGAAAATAAATCAATCGCAGAAATTACGTCAGTTGACGGAAAATATTTTCTGAAAGGCAAACAGCCTGGAAAATGCTGGTTGTATCTGGAATCAATTGATTTCAAATCAATTCGCGATTCTGTTCAGATTGAAGTATTTCCTGAATCCGTGAAGAAGAAGGTTTTTATCACCGTTAAAACGAGCGAAAAAACTATTTTTCCAAGGCAATCGGTTTGGGTCGATCAGGTCGATCTGACCTCGAAAGTTGACCGGCATCAAAAATTGTACGGTTTAGCGGAGATTGGTTTTGTCTCTCTGGCACACGCCATCGCAGCGATATTCAAAAATAATGGGTTGGAAAATGATTGGGCTTTCAGGGATGATGCTGAAGGCGGATCGTCACTTTATCTGTGGAAGGTCTCGCAAATCGATGAGGGTTCAACAAGTTACGATTTCGGCTATGGTGGATCGCGAACTTCAGAAGCCTTCCGGAAGACCTGGATTGTGGTTCTGAATCAACAACCATATATTTCAGGATTTGATCGGATTAAAGTGAATAATGAAGATGAAATTCTTGTATTTCAAATCGTTGATAATGCTTTACCGTGGACGGTTACCCAGCTAACTTCCGGGGCTGATACGGTTAAAACAAATCAAAATATTGATGTTCAGCTGAAAAAATATTCGTGTGAAATGGATATTAACCGGAATGTGACCATTAATTCGATGGAAGTTGTTGCTGGTCAGACCATTCAAATTGGGCAAAATAATCAGTTCACTTCTCATTTAATCACCGATGAATTTGGAAAAGCTACTTTTAAGCCTGAAAAATCAGGGGAATATTTGATTTCTTCCGGAATTGATGCCACAAAATTGGTTGCCGAACCGATTACGGGTTTCCAGTTATTTCAGACTAATTCAATCAATTTCAGTGTTTTGCCAAATCCCTTTAATGAAACAATCCGAATTGATTGCACTTTTCCAATCGAATCAATCCAGATTTACAATGTCCTTGGAAAGTTAGTTTTCTGTCGAAACAATCCATCACCGGAAGTAAATCTGAGTTCGATTCCTTCGGGTATTTATTTGTTGCGTTTGAATTCCGGATCTCAGCTGTTTCAGCAAAAAATAATAAAAAATTAGCCTCTTGAAACCAGAAAAAAGAATCCTTTCAGAAATGAAATTCAAAGTAATTCTTTGTCTTCTGGTTCTTGTGTTTTTAACTGAGAAAATTGAAGCACAGAAGTTTACAGATACTATTCCTATTCAGGAGGTTCAGGTTTTTGGGAAACGAACCATTGAAGAAGCCGGCATGTTGGTAACACATATCGATACGTTGGAATTTCAGATGATGAAAGCTCAAACCGTTTCGGAATTATTGTCATCTTTTTCACCTGTTTTTATGAAATCGTATGGAAGGGGCTCCACGGCAACAGCCTCGTTTCGGGGGACTGCACCTTCGCATACACAGGTTTACTGGAACGGAATCAAACTAAACTCTTCGATGCGTGGAGATGTCGATTTTTCACTTTTTCCGGTGTATTTTATCGATAATATCAGCCTTTTACACGGTGGAAGTTCCCTACAGTCGGGTTCTGGTGCATTGGGCGGCAGTGTTTTAATAAACAACAAACCTGACTGGACCAATAGGCTGAGTATTGGGTATGTTCAAACCGTCGAAAGTTTCTCAACATATAAAGAATATATCAATTTCGGATTTGGAAATGGAATGGTTCAGTTCAAAACACGGCTATTTTCCGATCGAAGTAAAAATGATTTTCCTTATTACAATTATGGGGTTCTGCCTATGCATGAAACAGAACAGAAAAATGCAGCTTACAAAAAATCAGGAATACTTCAGGAGGTTTATTTGCGGCTCAATAATCAAACTTTGTCGGCTAAAATCTGGGCATATCAAAGCGATCGCGATTTGCCGCAACTCATGTCTTTTGAAGGCGATGCCCGCAAGGAAACGCAAAATGATCAGAATTTTCGTGCCATTTTTTCATGGAAATATATCACTGAGAAAAGTAAACTGGAATGGATTGGTGGGGCAAGCCTCAATAAATTAGACTATTTCAGGTCAAGTACTGAATCAGGGTTTGTTAATTTCAACAGCCAAAGCAAGGAGAAAAGTTATACCAGCCAAGTCAACTTTGATTGGAATCCGAAAGAGACCTTGAGTTTTAACTGGTCGTTGAATACCACATTCGACCAGGTATCGGTTTTTGATCGTGTTCAAAAATCAGGCTACTACAAGAATCAGTTGGCCATGTCACTTCTGAATGCAGGCCATTTTCAGTTGTCACCTGAAGTATCACTTTCGTTATTGTTTCGCAGTGAAATCTATAACAGCAAGTTAATAATTTTAATTCCGACTTTAGGTTTAGAATATTACCTGAATGAAAAAAAGGAAAGTTCATTAAAAATGAACCTTTCACGCAATTATCACCAACCGGGATTAAATGATTTGTACTGGATTCCTGGAGGAAATCCTGATCTGAAGCCGGAGAATGGATATGAAGGTGATTTAAGTTATTCGCTTTCTGCAAAGCGCGAAAAAACAACTGTTTCGGCTCAGATTACTGGTTTTGCTTCATTAATTGATGATTGGATTGTATGGCAACCTGCTTCAAACGGAGCATACTATTGGGAAGCAAGTAATCTTCGGGAAGTGTTTGCCCGCGGTGCAGAGTTTCAGACATCGTTTCAATCGGAGATAGCGAATGCCGTATTGATTAATCTGAAGGGCAATTATTCGTACACGGCCACTTCAAATGTTGATGCAGTTCCATCAGTCGACGGATCGAGAGGTAAGCAGTTGATTTACATACCAAAACACAAAGCGAATTTATTTGCAGAAGCTGATTTCAGGAATTATTACCTGAAGATCAACGCTCCGTTTATCGGGAAAAGATATACATCAAGTAATAATGTAGAATCCGACTACGAAAAGGTTCTGAATCCATATTGGTTAGTCAATTTGAGTTGTGGAAAACAGTTTAATTTAAATGTTTTTAAGGTAGATGCTTCATTCAATATTGAGAATCTGGCAAATACCGATTACATGGCTATTTTGTGGCGTCCGATGCCTGGGCGATACTATTCATTTACATTACATTTTAATTACCGGCAATGATGGAAAATCAGAAAAAAAGGAAAAAGGAAGAAGGAGATTCCGGCTTTTTTGGAAATCAAATAAATAGCATTCTTCAGGCTATTTTATGTTTGATTTTTCTTGGATTGTTGCTGTCGTCTTGTTCTAAAAGCCCTGTTGATACGGTCTTCTTTGATTTTTCCGGTAACCGGGGAGTATATATCGTCAATGAAGGCAATTTCATGTACGGTAATTCGTCGCTGTCATTTTATGATCCCGCAGCAAAACGGGTTTATAATCAAGTATTTCAGGCCCGGAATGGTGTACCTTTGGGCGATGTGGCTCAATCAATTTGCCTTTGGAATGGAATTGGTTTCCTTGTTGTAAATAACTCAGGTAAAATCTATGTAATCGACAGTCACACTGCTGAATTTAAAGGAAGTATTTCAGGATTGAGTTCACCAAGGTATGTTCATGTAATCAATTCGGAAAAGGCTTATGTTACTGATTTATATGCCCGAAAGATAACTGTTTTTAATCCTCAGACATTTCAGGTTAAAGGCAATATTCCGGTTGGTAATTCGCAATCGGACTTTAATCAACATTCGACCGAGCAGATGATACAATATAAAAGCAGGGTGTTTACCAACTGCTGGTCGAACGATAATAAAATTCTCGTAATTAACTCGGATACAGATCAATTAATAGATTCAATTGAAGTATTTAAGCAGCCAAATAGTCTGGTACTTGATAAGGATAATAAGGTTTGGGTATTGACTGACGGAGGTTTTGTGGGAAGTCCTTACGGTAATGAGCAACCTGGTTTGTTAAAAATTGATGCCGAAACCCATGAAATTGAACGGACGTTTCGGTTTCCAGCCGGCAATCATCCTTTTAGTTTATCTGTGAATCCAACGAAAGACACTATTTTCTTCCTGAACAAACATGTGTGGAAAATGGCGGTTACCGACAAACGACTACCGGAAAAGCCATTTATTACTTCGGAACATACCGATTACTATGGTGGATTTTATAGTCTGGGAATTGATCCGATAAATTCAGAAGTCTATGTAGGAGATGCCATTGATCACAGGCAAAACGGAATTATTTACCGCTATTCTGCTTCCGGAAAGTTAATTGATCAATTTAAAGCTGGGATTTCTCCCGGGGATTTTGGATTCAAATCTGAGTAAACTCAACCTTAAAAAATGGGAACTTCGCGCTTAAAGGTTTCGTCGAGCGAAATAAATGTTTCAGTACTTGCTATTCCGCTTATTTTCTGAATCTTATCGCTCAGAATGTCTTTTAAATGCTCGTTGTCTTTTGCATAAACCTTCACAAATATGGCATATTGCCCAGTTGTATAATGACATTCCACGATCTCAGGAATTTGTTTAAGATTCTCAGCAACAACAGAATATAGATTTCCTTTTTCAAGAAATACTCCGATATAAGTACAGGTTTTAAAGTCTATTTTCTTAGGGTCGATGTGATAACCTGAACCGACAATCACATTCATGTCAATCATGCGGTTAACCCGTTGATGTACTGCGGCTCGGGAAACACCAACCTCAGAAGCAACATCTTTAAATGGGATACGTGCATTTTTGGATATGATATCCAGAATTTTCATGTCAATATCGTCCAGCAGATTTCGTAAGGTCATGATCGTATTTTGAATGAATTAGATTACAATGATTCAAAATTAGCTAAAAAATGATGATTTTGATTATAAATAGAGCAAAATATTTCAATTTGTAAATAAAATTGAAAAGGGTGCCATTTTTGAATAGCACCCTTTCCTAAAAATATTTTAACCGGTTTATTTAATCGGAACCTGTCGTTTAAACTCCATTTCAAGTGAAATAAATGTTTCAGTACGGGCAATTCCTTCAATCTCCTGAAGATCTTCGTCAATAAGCTTTTTCAAATGCTTATTCGTCTTGGTTTGAACTTTAATGAAAATGGCATAAGAGCCTGTTGTATAATGACATTCAACAATTTCCGGAATATTGATTAAGGCCTCAACCACTTGCTGATGAAACTTTGCTTTTTCGAGGTGAATCCCCATATAGGCACAAGTGAAATAGCCCAATTTTTGAGGATTAACTATAAATTCACTTCCAGATACAACTCCCAGATTCAGTAAACGTTGAACCCGCTGATGAATAGCTGCTCCTGATACGCCACATTCGCGGGCAACTTCCAGAAATGGAATTCTCGCATTCTTAGTGATCAGTTTCAGGATTTTTTCATCCAGTTCGTCGATATTTGGCAGTGGTTCTATGTGCAGTTCATTCATAATGTTTAGTTATAACTGTCGTTTGAAGATTTGAAACGTAAAAGTATAAATAATTGACAAATATTAAATATTCTCACTGAAAAACATCATGTTTGTAACGATTTGAAAGCAAAGCTTAATAAATCCGAACAATCGGAATGCTCAGTTTGAAAGTAGATAGTTAATATTTCAAGCTACTTAGGAACCCGAAAATTCTTATTTCAGGATTGTGCCAATTGTAAGTTTCTCTGAAAAATCGGTGATGTCATTTCCTGAAGGAGATTGAAAAACTTTCAAATCAAATTCCGGAATTACTGCCAGAATATGGTCGAAAATGTCGGCCTGGATGCTTTCATAATTCGTCAATTGTTTCTCTCTGCAAAAGGCATAGATTTCTATTGGCAAACCCGTTTCTGAAGGCTGTAAATGCCTGACAAAGAAAGTCATATCAAGATTAATATTGGCATTATCTTTCAGATATTCTTCCAGATATTTTCTGAATATACCTAAATTGGTTTGCCTCCTGCCATTTGGAACCGATAGATCTTCGATACCAAGGTTTCTGTTGTGTTCGGATATTTCATTTTGTTTTTCAGTCACATAATTGCTGAGGAGTCTAAATTTCTTAAATTTATCCAGCATCTGATCATCGCAAAACCGAACACTTTTCATATCGATGTTTATCGAACGTTTGATTCTCCGGCCATCAGATTCTTCCATTCCAGACCAATTCATGAAAGAATCAGTAACGAGCGAATAGGTTGGTATGGTCACGATTGTTCTATCGCCATTCTGAACCTTTACTGTATTCAACGAAATGTCGACTACGGTTCCATTGGCGCCATGCTTTGGAACTTCAATCCAATCGCCGGGTTTCAGCATTTTATTGGCTGATAATTGAATACTGGCAACCAAACCCAGAATAGTATCTTTGAAAATCAACAGCAAAACTGCCGCAATTGCACTCAAACCACCCAATAAAACCAATGGCGACTTGTCAAAAATTACTGCAATGATGAAAATTCCGGCAATAAAATAAACCAGGATCATCGCAAGCTGAAGGTATCCTTTTATGGAACGCGTTGCAGCAAATGGAGTTGTCAGGTAAATATCGTTCGATGCACGCAAAACTCCTGAAACTACCTTCACAAAAATGATCACGAAATAAATATTGGTGATCATGGCAATAAAGCTCGTCACTTCAGGTATTTCAGAAAAATTGCCGGAATAATACAATACGAGAGCAGCAGTCAGATGCGATGCAGACTGAAAAACTTTCCGTTTCAGCAGGTAATCGTCCCATTCGGTTTTCGATTTTTCGACCAAGCGGTGGATAATCCGGATAGTAATCATTTTTGTAACCCAGTGAACGATAACGGCTACAATGATGATGGCCGCAAATGTTAAAAGTACAGCGGTAAGCCTCGCATACAATTCGAGAAAATCCAAATCCAGAAAAATCTCATTCAGAAGCAAATAAAGTGATCGCATGGGATAAATATTATATTCTTAATAGAAGCCTCAAAATTATAAAAAGCATTAAAATTACCATATTAAATTATTGGTCATTCAAGTCCGCCGAAAGCTTGGTAGCAGTCATGATTTTGCAGTGAAATGATATACAGAATCGTAAATCCTGGCTTTCATCTGAATCAAGGAATCATGAAATAATTTCACCGGAAAACTCATTAACAGCATTTTAACACTTGTTTTACTGATGGAGTAGGGTGGTTGGTAATATTCCAGGTTACAGACATGAAAATTCAGTCGTTCATAGAAAGCAACTCGTTTTTGAGCCATTTCGGTAAACGGTTCTTCCACCTCAAGAATAATCGGAGTTGATATTTGGCCTTGTAATTGTTGGATAATCTGATATCCAAATCCTTTTCCGCGATCAATATCCTGAATTGCAAAATGTTCGACAAAATGGAATTCATTCAGATTCCAAACCGAAATCAGACCGATGATCCTTTTCAGGTCATATATTCCAAGAAAATTAAAAGAAGGAATTGACAGTAAATCAATTATTTGCGACCATTCACGCCGCTCGTCCGGAGGAAAAGCTTCTTCATAAATAGTTCTGAATTCATAAGTTAATTCAGATGAATGTGTCAAACGAATTAATCGTATTGAATTTTCGTCAATCATCAATTTTTTGCCGTTTTTGCTTGATCTCTGATTTGATACGTTTGCCGGTCAATCTTTTCTCAATTGAAGTATGGGTAGGTTTTGTGCGTTTCCTTCGTTTAACCGGCTGCAATGCTTTTGAAATGAGCAAATAGAACTTCCGGATTGCATCTTCCTTGTTGGTCAGTTGTGACCGGTCAATTTGCGAAACCACACTGAAAATCCCCTCAGTACTGATTTTTTTTGCCAGTTTTCTTTGAAGTATTTCCTTCTGCTCATCAGTAAGCAGCATGGAATTCTGAATATCGAACCGAAGTTCAACTTTCGAATTCACTTTGTTTACATTCTGACCGCCCGGGCCGCTGCTTCTGGAAGTAAGAAACTGAAATTCGGATGATAAATCAGGAATATTTAGTATTGGTTCCATTGGTTACAAGTCTTTCTCAATCTGCGGATTCTTATTAGTCCTGGGTTTTCTTATCGGCTTATTGGCATTGTAATAGGCTACTTTTTCAATGGCTTTTCGGATACTTACATTAATCAGATTATAGTCGTTAGCCAATTGAGGATCAATATAATAGATCTGATAGTAGAAATCTGAAACCACCGGAATATGCATGTCCGAATTGATTCGCTCCATGGTTTGTTTATATTCTGCCGCGAATTCATTTTTCATGAGTGAGCAGGTGTAAACTGCGAGTTTCGCATTTTTATCGCGAACACCTGAAAATCCAAAAAGCCGGCAGATTAATCCCCTGTGAGCATAAATTGAACAACCTGCTGTTTGCCCGGGAACCTGAGTCTTGGCTAAATTAATGCAATGTTCCGGGTTGGTTTCCAACAAATCCAGCGCAGCTTCATGCAGATTATTTTTTACCAAATAATAAGCAAACGGAAGAAACTCGAGCACATTGGCTTCCAATCCTTTTTTTCGGCAACATAAATCGCAATTTGTCAGGCATTTAAGGCCTGATTGGTTGCCAAATTTGGTGGTTTCCTTATCTAATTGGTTGAAAACGCGTTCAATTTTCCTGATTTTATCAAGCATAAATATACCTCGTGTAAACGTGCGGCAAAATTAGTTTTTTTAAGGTTCCCACGGCGATTGATGGTTGGAAATACTTACACGGGTTTCGACCTTGAAATTTTTGGAAACCTTATATTGCATAATCACCGAAGCCCCTTTGGTACTCATATTCTGCATGGAGGAATTCATGCGGGGTGGTTCAAAGACCGACTGAGCTCCAAAACTGTTACCGCCAAATGTGAGGCGATCATTCATTCGATAGCTTGACTGATTAAAAACAACACCACCAGAATAAAAAGGCGAAAATCCAAACCCACTGATTGAGAATGCTTCAGAAGAGAAATTGGGAGTATTCAATGATTTCAAAAAACCGAAATTTTTTGTATAGTCGGTCAGAAGAGGTTGATGAAACAGGAATGGATCAATCAAGCTGATTTTATTTGTAGAATAGGAATCACCAAAGAGAACTGGCATATCCATATTCGTTGGTGCAGCAATAAGTTCAATTTGAGACTTCTGAATACTGTCTAAAACAATTTCCTCCTGTGCAGAGGCTATAAGCATTGCACAGGAGGAAATGATTAATAAAACAAACCGTTTCATATCGAAATATTAGAATTTAACACCCAAACTGAGGACAAAATTGCCATTTTTGGTGTCAAAATCAAATTTAGGAGTATCATATATGTTACTGCTGAATTGCTCCTTTCTAATATCCAGTGATAGAAAAAGAAAATCAAGACCCACGCCATATTGCCATCCAAAGAAGCTGTTTTTCAGATTATCTTCGGTTAGCTGACCTTTGGCACTTTTGTCAGTTAAGAATGAAAACACCGGACCAGCCAGAACTCTCAGGTTGAGCGATTTTTGATTGATGATTTTAAATCCAAGTAGAGCCGGAACATCAATAGTTTTTAAATTGAACGAATTGATAGTTGACAAACCAACATTATCAACACTTACAACTTCCCCCTTTTTCGAATTGGAATAAGCTTCAGGTTGAATATAAAACCTGCCGAGGTTAATTCGTGCAAATGCACCAAACTGATAACTGGTAATTGTTTTTGGAGTATAATCAGCCATGTTTGTCGAAATTTTGGACGTATTTATCCCGGCTTTTAGTCCAAAGTCGAAGGCTCCCTGTGATTTCCCTGAAAGAGCAAATCCAGCTAATATCAATAGAATACTAAGCTTTTTCATGTCCAGTTTATTTATTAAACGTTTATAAAATACTTCTATTGTTCATTCATATTGCCTTTTTTCACCCACTAACAAAAAATGGTTTTTACTCCAGATCGCCATAAGTATAGGAAACAAAGGCCACTTTCTTACTGTCTGGACTCCATGCCGGAACATTGAAAGTTCCCTGACCGCCATAAATATGAGCCAAAACTCTCGGTTCTTTACCATCAACAGCCTGTAATCTCAACATGACCCTCTGGTTGTGAGGGTGGCTGGTTGCCGGAACTTCAGTTGGGTATGAGATGTAAATCAGTGATTTACCATTGGGAGATGGATGGGCAAACCAATTGTTGTGGTTGTCAGAAGTTACCTGTTCCTGATCGGTTCCATCCGGTTTCATCCTCCAGATTTGCATGGTTCCGGTTCTGGTCGAATTAAAATAAATGTATTTTCCGTCGGGAGAATATTCAGGACCATCATCCAGACCCTTGGTGTTCGTTAGTTGTTTTTCCTGACCACCTTTTGCCGGACTCTGGTAAACATCGTATTCGCCATTTCGCTCGGCACAATATACCAGCATTTTCCCGTTGGGCGACCAGCCATGCCAGTAGGAGGGGCCTTTTTCAGTTACACGAAAGGGTTTTCCTCCTTCAATCGGAAGTGTAAAAACAATCGAACTGGTTTTGCCATTCTCTTCGACATGATTGCTGATTGCAAGCATTTTGCCATCGAATGAAATTCCATGGTCGTTATTGTTGTTAATGGCAGTGCCCGATTCAATGACTTCAGGTTTTCCGTTTGCCAGATCAAACTTATAAAGTTTTCCGCCTGAATTGTATATTAGAAACTTGCCATCGCGTGACCAGTTTGGTGCTTCTATATGTGTCGTGGTTGTATAGAGAACTTTCCTGAGTCCGGTTTCTGTGTCCAGGATTTCGAGCCGGCTGGCGGAAGGAGTTTTATATCCATCTACGCCATCGGCGGCAGCAACATCAAAACGTACATTCGAAAATGTTCCATTAACCGAGTTCTCAGGATTATGGGAGCATGCGACCAATCCAACAAAAAAGGAAGCTTCAATTGGAAGTTCAATTTCATTGGCGGCGGTCAGTTCTTTTTCTGTCTGGGCGATTCTTGCCAGAATTTTTGTGCCTTTTTTCTCGAGTTGAAGATATTGTGCCCCAACTTCCTTGAATTTCACTTCTTCAGTGATTCCGTCTTGTTTGGAGCGATACTGTAACGAAAGTAAACCATCAGAATGATGAATAATGTCGGCGTAGGGTGAACCCGGATCCAAAGTTTGCCTGATCATTAAACCAATTTTACGATGTGCATCACCGGTTTTGGTTAGGATTTCAACTTTTGCAGTTAATATAAAGTCGCTATTGACTTTTCGGGCGGCAAAGAAGAATTCATCCTTTTCAGCCCAGATATTTTTTCCGGCACCAGTAATGTTGTAGGTTTGATCTTCAGAATTGAAGACCATTTTGCCTGAAATGGCCGGATTACCAACATTTATTGATTCCGGAAAAAATGATTTTTGTGCTTGTGTCATCTGGTTAATTGTCAGAAATACAATTAGTAGTGAAAGCGTTTTTTTTGGAGTCATCATGGTTTGTAGTTTAGGAATTAAATGCCCAAGTTACAAATTAGATTTTATAATGATCCACGAATAATTAAATTGGTTGGAATTACTTCTGCAATGTTTTTTTTGTCGACTATAAACAATGCACAATCCTTGCCCATCCTCACAAAATCGGTTGAAATAACAGTAATTCCGGAACCAACAATTTCTTTCATCGGAGCATCGTTGTATGAAATAATTCCGATATCAGCCCCAATTTTGTATCCGTTTTTTTTGCAGTCTTTTACAATTTTAACCAGATCAGAATCTTTAATGACAAGGTAAGCCTGACCTCGCTGAACTTCACGGTTCTCAATTTGGTCTAAAACGGCATGCGGCAGTTCATTGTCGTCGCAGAAATGGTTAAAGGCATCAATGGTTTCAGCCGGATGCGGCGTGTTTTCCGGGAAAACGAGAATGAATTCCTTGTATTTCTGAATAAGTTTCAATCCTGAATTTAGACATTCATAAACTGCCTGATTAAAGTTCTGGGTCAGATAGGAAACTTCATTCCGAATATCAAACCCCATGTCAAGAATCAAAAGCTTTTTGGGATCGATTTTGCGAACCACATCTTCAACACTTTTGTTGTTGATGTTCATCACAATATACATGCTATATCGCCCAAGACTATTCAATATCAACTGATTAAATACTTCAGGATTGTAATGGTGAAATAAAAGGTCAACTGAATAATTATCAGGAAGATTAGCGCGGATTGACTTGTAAAGTTGTTCCTTAAAAGCGCTGAAATCGTCGAGCAATATAAATACCCGGTATGATTCGGATGCCACGAAATACCCTTTGGTTGGCGTTGAAGCGATGATGCTTCGTTGTTTTAAAATCGAGTAGGCTTTGAAAATGGTATCGCGCGAAATACCACTTTGTTTATTCAGCTGATTTACCGAGGGTAAAAAATCGCCTTCTTTTAGTCTTCCCAGATTTATGGCTTCGCTAACAGCATGAATTAACTGCTGCATCTTTGTTTGTGAGGAAGCTTCATCGAATGTAAAAGCAAATTTTTCCATCGTATGAATTTTGTGAAAAGCCTGGATTGTATTTCCAGTCCAGGCTTTTAAGTAAAAGAAATTGAACTTTAGGCACTCCGGATTTTAGTTCACTTTAGTCACTTTTATTTGTACAATGGCCCATAAGTGGCACAGGCACGATAATCAGCACTTTCTTTATCCGTTCCGAAAGCAGACCAAGCACTTGGCCTGAAAACCTGATCATCGCTAACATTGTGCATATTGACCGGAATCCGGAGAATTGAGGCAAGCGTAATCAGGTCGGCGCCGATATGGCCATAAGAAATTGCACCATGATTGGCACCCCAGTTCGCCATTACGCTGTAAACATCTTTAAAAGCATCATTATCGGCCAGACGTGGAACAAACCAAGTTGTTGGCCAGGTCGGATTGGTGCGTTTATCTAAAACAGTATGGATTTCGTCAGGTAATTCAACGGTCCAGCCTTCGGCAATCTGCAAAACCGGGCCAATTCCTTTCACCAGATTTATTCTTGACATGGTAACCGGCATTTCAGCGGCAGTTTTGAATTGCGAGGAATAACCACCACCACGGAAATAGCCCAAATCAGCCGGACACCAGCGTGTGTTTTCCAAACAGGCAGTAGCTTCTTCTTCCGAAATTTGCCAGAATGCTTTCATGGCAGGATTTCCATCTGAATCACGCTGTTGGGCTGTTGCATCCAAAGTTGTCGAACCCGAATTAATCAGGTGGATAACCCCGTTTGCTGCAGTTCCGGTTAATTCTTTGCCTGTTACCCGTTTTACTGCATCAGGACTCCAGTAGGTACGAACATCAGAGAAAATCTGGGCAGTATTGGTCAGCAAATGGCCAAACAACATCGAAGCACCATTCAGACTGTCGTTCTCGGTTGCAAATACAAAAGCCTGACGAATTCCGTTCCAATCAAAAGACGAATTCAGAATTGCTTCAGTAAAATCTGCATTGGGATAATAATCGGTCCATTGCCGTTGTCCCTGAAAACCGCCCAAAATAGCATTCCGGCCTTTTGCTTCTTCGCCAAATCCCATTTCTTTCAGTTTTGGATTTCCGATCATCAGGTCACGGGCAATCAGGGTCATTTTTACTACAATTTCCCATTCCCAGTCTTTTCGTTCGCGCGAAGATTGTTTGGCTTCACGGTTGTGGTCCTCACCTTCAATGCATTTGGCTTTAGTCCATGCCATTGCTTTTGCATATTCTTCCTGATCAAAAATGCCGTGGTCAATCCGGCGTAAAAACTCAACCGATTCGACAAATTCAGTCCGGATCCCCAGGTATTCCTGAAAGAAATCAGGATCAACCATCGAACCGGCAATGCCCATGGAGGAATAGCCAATCGATAAATAAGATTTTCCTTTCATTTGTGCTGAAGCCAAAGCAGCTTTTGTAAATCGAAGCAGTTTTTCCTGAACATCGGCAGGAATGCTTGTGTCACCGGAATCCTGAACATCGCGTCCATAAATTCCAAATGCAGGAAGTCCTTTTTGCGAATATCCAGCAAGTGCTGCTGCGAGGTATACTGCTCCCGGACGCTCAGTTCCGTTGAAACCCCAGACAGCCTTTGGCAGCAGGGGAGTGGTGTCCATTACTTCGGTTCCGTAACACCAGCAAGGAGTAACTGTTAGCGATACGCCAACACCCTCAATCTCAAATTTGTCGGCACATCGTGCAGCATCAGCCACACCGCCAATGGTGGTGTCGGCAATGACACATTCCACTTTTTCACCTCCTGGAAAGCGAAGGTTTTCTTCAATGAATTTGGCTGCGGCTTTGGCCATATTCATGGTTTGTACTTCGAGCGACTCGCGTACACCCATTTCTCTGCCATCGATCACAGGGCGGATGCCAACTTTGGGCAAACGACCAATAAGTCTTGTGTTTGAAGTCATTTTATAAAGATTTTTTGAAATAATTATTCGCTTTTTTTGTTGATATTTTATTGTCCTGTACTGTGCTGCTAAGTAAATACTTTTTTTCAAAATCTGAAATGTTTGCGAACAGGATTATGAAGGTTGAAATGAGAAAAAATTGTGTGACAATTCATTCAAATTTTGTATATTTAATGATAATCGCTTGTTCATCAAATTCTTCTCATGCAAATCCTATAAATGCATGCAAAAGGTGTATGATACATCTTTACTATTTACGACTGAGATACTAATTCTACTTTCATTCCAAAATTGTCCAATCGAGCAAAATATTTTGCTGTTAGCTAAATTCTATATTTATGAAATTATTTAAATTTTCAACTATGAAATATTTAAAATTGCTGAGTTTTTTGGCAGTGATCTGCCTGATAAATTCCTGTTCAAAAGATGTGATGATGGAACCTCAGACTGATGGTTCTACTAATTCGAATGACCTCCTGAAATCAGGTAAAATGTCACTAAACATTGCTGTTGTGTCTGACATCCATTACCTTGCAGCCTCGCTTATGAGAAATGATGCAGCCAATGGTGCTGCATTTCAAGCCTACCTGGCAGCTGACCCCAAACTTATTGAATACAGTATTCCTATTCTTGATGAAGTTGTATCTAAGCTTGAAAGAGAAAAACCGGATATTCTCCTGATTCCGGGTGATTTGACAAAAGATGGTGAAAAATTAAGCCATCTTGCTGTGGCTAAAATTCTACATCGACTTGCCAGTGAAGGAATCAAGGTTTTTGTGATTCCAGGCAATCATGACATAAACAACCCTCAATCAAAAGGTTATCGTGGCCAGAACTCGTATAATACAGAAAATGTTTCTCCTGAAAGGTTTGCCGCTATTTACGATGAGTTTGGCTACTGGAATGCAAAATACAGGGATCCACATTCCTTAAGCTATATTTGCCAGGTGAAGAGTGATTTATGGATATTGGGGATTGATGACTGTAAATATGATCAGAATGTTGGAGCATCTGAACCAGTAGTTTCAGGAAAGATTAAACCGGAAACCATGCACTGGATCAAAGAAAAGATGAAAATTGCGAACAAAGCTAAGGTAAACGTTCTGGCAATGATGCATCATGGAATCATGGAACATTACATCGGTCAGGAACAGCTTGATCCTGGCTATGTTGTAGATGATTGGCAAACTGTTGCACCGGAACTGATGGAAGCCGGTATTCAGGTATTTTTCACCGGTCACTATCACGCCAATGATATTACTGAATTACAATCAAACGGAAAAACTTTATACGATATTGAAACCGGCTCATTGGTTAGTACACCGAGTCCATATCGTTTAATGAAATATACGGGAAATGCGCTGAATATTAGAACTGAACGTGTGGAATCTATTCATGCAAAAATTCCGAATGGGTTAAGTTTTGTCGAATATTCTACGCTTTTTCATCAGCAACATTTTGATGGCTATTTTGGCTATTATTTACAGCTAAAAGGTTTGGATGAATCCGCTGCGGCCTACTTTGCCCCACGTTTCAGAAATGCAATAATGGCTCATTATGCAGGTGATGAGCAAATTACGCCGGATGAGCAACTTCAGGTTGATGAACTTTTAGGAGTATCGCAAGAACTCTGGGGGGCTGTAATGACTCTCTGGAAGGACTTGCCACCAATGGACAATAAAATACTCCTTGATCTGAAATAGAATTAATAATTAGCTGGTCCGATGACTTGATTGACATCGGATCAGTTTTTTTTAGCAAAAAATGGAGGAATATTACTAAGGAATCAACTTCTTAAGGCAGCTATCGAAATGCAGCTATCTATTTAGTCAAGATATTTTTTATAACATCATCATAATAAGGCTTGTCTTTAAGGCTTGAATGTGAGCCAGGGAAATAGAGAATAGTCAAATCAATCACCTTTGGAAATGCAAAGTTGGTCATCACTACCGCACAACGCATATCATTTGAAAGTCGTGTATTGTCAATCATTGGAAACTGAAAATAATCGATGGAGAATTGCTGTGTTACCATTGGGTATGTATTCCCGTTTAGTGATGTCTCAATATCCAACCTCATGTTAACCGTTTTTTCATCTACATTACAACCCGTAACCTTAAGAAATACAGTTCTTTTATAAATTTCCCTTGTATTTCCTGATTTGACCGTATCATTAAATACTGTTGAAAAAGTTGTATCGATGGGCAATTCAGGAGATAGAGCTTGCCGATATTTGACCGAATCACTTGTGAAATAATAATGGAAATCTTTCTTTAAAACAACTCCTTCGAGACTGGAAATCTCCTTGAAGGAAACATTTCTGGCCACTCTATATAGTCTCTTCCTGTATTCTTCTTTATGCACTGGATTCTTTTCCAGTGAAATCTTTCTGTTTAAGTAATCAAACAGTGGCATTAGATTAAGAGACTCATGGAAATTATAGGCCAACAATTCGAGTTTAAGAATATTTTCATCAAGGGTGCCAGAATTTTTCAGAATAGTACCAAGTATTGAGTTGAACATATCCTTTCTCAACGCACTTTCTGCTTGCTCCCGAGTACTCAATAATTCGGTATAAAGATTGTTTTTTGATTCAATATTCTGTTTGTTGTTCAGATAAAATGAGCCAATTAAACTTACCAAAGTAATAGTGATAGCAGTGATCAGACCACCGATTGGCTTCATCAGGATATCAATTTTATCCCATTTGTCCTTATTGCCTTTTGGCGGAATTACAGGCTCTTGAGTACCCATTTGTCACCTTCTTTCTTGAGTAATAAATTGTAACGCGTTGCTTCTGTAGAGGAAAAAACATCAAAACTTGTACCGGGAAATTCTATAACGACAAGTTTACATTTCCCCAAATCCTTAACTTTAACCGAAAAATAGCCGAGATCATTGGTAGTAACAGAGGCAATTACCTTGTCTTTTTGAATGATTTGAACGACTTTGTTGGTCAGTGGATTACCATCAATACCTTTAATTGTTCCATAAATCTCTCCTGCAAAAGTAAAGACAGGAAAACAGATTAGAATAAAAATGAGGATTCTTGCAGCTTTCATAAGAAATTAATTTATTAATATCGATTACTTATCTGGATCTAAACTATACCAAATTTAAGAAAATATGCGATATAATCCTTTAGCTGATCAGGGAAGATTCTGCTGCTTTATTTCTAAAGTTGGCTGATTCTACTCAGCAAATAATGATCGGCCAGAACAATAGCAGCCATCGATTCAACAATGGGAACAGCACGAGGAAGTACACACGGATCGTGACGGCCTTTCGGGTTGATAGTTACCTCATTTTCAGCATTATCAACCGTATTTTGTTCTTTCAGCAAGGTAGCGATTGGCTTAAATGCGACATTGAAGTAAATATCTTCGCCATTCGAAATGCCACCCTGTATCCCTCCTGAATTATTGGTTTTGGTTCGAACACCACTTTCAGTTTTAATGAAAACGTCGTTGTGTTCTGATCCGGATAAACGGGTTCCGTCGAAGCCTGAACCGTATTCAAATCCTTTTACAGCATTGATTCCAAGCATCGCTAACCCAAGGTCGGCATGCAGCTTATTAAAAACCGGTTCGCCCCAGCCTGCAGGTACACCCTGAATAACGCCTGTTACCACACCGCCAACAGTATCATGATCGCGGCCGGCTTCTTCAATACGGGCAATCATTCGTTCAGCAGTTTCAGCATCCGGACAACGAACGATGTTCGATTCGGTTTGGCTTAAATCAAGTTCGGTATAGGATTTATTGAGTTGAATTTCACCAACTCTGGAAACATAGGCCTGAATAGAAACACCAACTCTTTTAAGGAGTAATTTGGCAACTGCGCCAGCTACCACACGGGCAATGGTTTCGCGGGCCGATGAGCGGCCACCGCCACGATGATCTCGGGTTCCGTATTTCTGAATGTAGGTATAATCAGCGTGCGACGGACGAAAGACATCTTTCAAATCGTTGTAATCCGATGAATGCTGATCTTTATTCCGGATTTGAAAAGCAATGGGAGTGCCTTGACTTATTCCTTCAAATATTCCGGATAAAAATTCCACCTGATCACTTTCATCGCGTTGGGTCGTAATTTTGGATTGGCCAGGTTTACGACGGTTCAGCTCATTCTGGATAAAATCCAAATCAATTTCCAACCCGGCAGGGCAGCCGTCAATAATTCCGCCAATGGCTTTCCCGTGCGATTCACCAAAAGAAGTTAACCTGAAAATTTGTCCAAAGCTGTTCATAATAGTAGCAAAGAATAAAGATGAAAAAGGAAAAAGTCAAGACTGGCTCTGCAATAAATCAGTGAAAACAGTTTTAAATACTTTGTGCCTTTGTGTCTTTTTGTTTAATAATTAATGAAATAAAAAATGTTGTCCCAAAATACGAAATTCTGAGACAACATCCGAAAATTATCTAATAAAACAGATTAACAACCACAACCGCTTCCGCAACCACCTTTTCCTTCGGTGCCGCAACTGCCTTCTGCGTATTCTCCGTCTTCGCAACCGCAACCTCCGCCACTTCCGCAGCTTCCGCCACCACTGCCACAACCACATCCGCCACCACCTAAAGTAGCTGCAATTTCAGCATCAGTGGCATCTCTCACTTCGAGAATATCACCTTTGAAGAATAAACTTTCGCCGGCCAAAGGATGATTAAAATCCATTTTAACAATGTCATCCGTGATTTCCAGAACCAAACCGTTTAATTTCTGACCGCTGGTACTCATCATCGGAACCGAGTTTCCTTCGGCAATCATTTCTTCATCAAATTCTCCATCGATGAAGAAAATATGTTTAGGAAGATCAACAATTGCATTTTCGTCTAATTCGCCATAAGCATCAACATCCAAAAGACTGATTTCAAATGGATTTCCTGCCTGAAGACCTTCCAGATAAGATTCAAATTTGGGAAGCATCAGTCCTGAACCAAACACAAAACTCAATGGTTTCTCGCTGGTTGCCTGTTCAATCATTTCTCCCTGAGCATCATCATAGTGCAGATCGTATGTTAGGGAAACCATTTTGTTTTTTCCAATTTTCATAAACTTTTGTTTTAATTGTTTTTTTTATAATCGTACAAAGAAATAAAATTCGCGGATAATAAAAATAGGATCCACGTTTTCCGCTTGAATTATTAAAGATAACATCAGAAACAGGGTTTGGTTTAAACCGTTAAAAGAGTTTCTGATGTTAAATTCCTGAAGGGTAGAATAGCCGAATTGTTAATTTTTGATCAACTTGCTGGTAAACTGATTATTACCTTCGGAAATCTGAATGAAATAAACTCCGGCATTCAAACCTTCCAAATTGTTAATCTTCTGGTTATTTGATATGTTCCTTTTTTCTGCAACTTTCCTTCCTGAAAGGTCATAAATAATCACTTTGGCCAATGCTTTTAAACCTGAAATTGTTAGGCAATCAACAAACGGATTTGGAAAAACAGTGGCATGAATTTGCTGAATTTCTGTTACTGAAGTAGGGGATTTGCCGTTAAAACTATCCATGCAGAAAAATCCTGGAGTGTTCATTCCCCAGATCGCATTGTCACTCGAACTCAAACTGAATCGCAGAAAACGGGTTTCTTTCAGCCCACTCAGATCCACCCAGGTCCATTTATCCAGGATGTAATCTTTCGAATTGTCGGTAAAACGGAAGTCGGCCAGGTAGAAAGTTACGGTGTCAACCGGCATGCCATCAGCATTTAGACCTTCAATCATGAGTTTAAAGTAATCCGGATCGTTACCACTTTCGCCGCCAAATTTTTTGGCAAAAGCATCTCCGTTTTTCATGGAAAGATAGGCATAGGTCGAATTGGTAACATAAAACCCGGATATTTTTGTCTGCACAGCATAGCCAAGCTTTGCTGTTGGCGCCGGATAACAAACTGCATAATTTGAACTTTCATTGAACCCTTTTCCGGTAATTGCACTGTACTGATTTTCGTATCCAGCAGTGTTTATGTCGGTCTTGTTGGAATAAGCAAAACCGAACCAGCTTTGGTAATCTGTACTATACGAATTAGTGAAGGAAATTTCACCGCTCTTAAAACTTCCGGTTTGATCGGAACCGTTCCAGAAACTTTCCGGAGCCAAAATGAGATCGTCAAACGTGGCAACTGATTGTGCCTGAGCCTTTAAAATAAAAATTGCGGCAATTATTGCCAGATAAAATGGTCTCATATGTAATAATTTTGAATGGTTTCAAAACAATTACAATACGCAAAACTGCTGAAATAACCGATTAAACAAGGATGTTGGTTACTCCAAGCTTTTTCTCCCGAAAGCTTTGAATATTGTATCACGAATGGCAGGTCTTCTGGCTCACTCCATTTTTGCGGCCTTCCCACCCCGAGTCCTCGGGGCAGTGGCACGAAGTGCAAAAAATATTCAGAGTTTACAGCTGCGGGTACAGCTCCGGAATTTAACCGGATTCCCTCTTGATACCCAAACGGGCATCACCAATTCGTCGGTAAATATAAGGCAAAATAAATTTCAGGATCAGAAAGGCAAGAAAAAAATGCAGCATAATTATCAACATGAAGTAAATTCAGTTGATAACATTAAGATGCAGTAGCCATTTTTGAGGTTTTGAAGGTATAGAATTTCTGAACAAAGAAACTGTAAATTACCACAATACCTGTCGTGATAAGTTTGGCAAGTGTCGGCCATAAACCGCCAAATTCGACCAGAAACTTCAGGAAGACATAGTTAAGTAATACCGATCCGGTGACAGAAAGCATGTAACGTATCAATTGAACGCGACCGCGAATTTCAGAATTGGTGAATGTGATATACTTGGCCAGAAGAAATCCGGTCAGAAAAGTTATAGGGAAAACGATCAGAAATGCTGCGATGTAAGGACTAATGGCTACAATTTTCAAATCAACAATGTTTTTATCCAGAACAAAGTTGTAGCAAATAAAATAAAGAGTAATATCTAAAGCCGTGTTGAATCCGCCAGTTGCGGCGTACCTGAATGTTTCAAGCGGAATATACTTCCGGAAGGGAACATAGAAATAATCAATAAACTGAATAATTAGACTTCTGATATTCAATGCTAAATTTCCCATAAATCAAATCAAGTGCTTTAAGTTCTGCTATTCTTACAGCATAGGAAGCAAGTTTCCAAATGATTAAATGTCAGCTACCTGTTTCTGATGCAAAATAAATAGAAAAGTTTGAAAGCAAATGAATTCGCCGGAAAATAATCCAATAAAACAATTGTCAGTTAATATTCGTTTATACCGAATGAAACGGGTTTGAACCCGAAAATTCTTCAAATTTTACTGTTCAATTTATAACTTGAAACCCATGTGTGGCCGGTTTGTTCAAATTATTGACATTGAAGTTTTTATAAAGCGGTTTGGTGTGAATCGTCCGGCTGGTAGCTTCATTGAATCCAACTATAATGTAGCTCCCGGAGATCAGGCTTATGTGATTACCGGCGATAAACCGAACGAATTACAAAGTTTTCTGTTTGGGCTAACTCCATCCTGGGCAAAAAAGCCGATGTACCTGATCAATGCGAGGGCCGAAGGAGATTTGAATCCGCAGAATGATGTAAATTATTCCGGCGAGAATGGAATTGCAAGGAAGCCTGCTTTCCGGACAGCCATCCGTTCACAACGCTGTCTGGTAATTGCCAATGCATTTTATGAAGGACCGGCAAAGGAAAAGCTGAGCAAACCATACCTGATTCGGCGAAAAGATGAAGAGGTATTTTCTTTCGCCGGAATCTGGGATACCTGGGTCAACGACAAAACGGGTGAAATCTCGAATACTTTTTCGGTTATTACAACAGTTGCCAATGAAGCAACTCAGCAGATTGGCCACCCCAGATCGCCGGTTATCCTGGATAAAAAGGACGAAAAACGATGGCTCGATTTAGATTTACCCATAGAAAAAGTTCTTGAATTGCTCAAACCATTCCCGGGTGATCTTCTGAAAACCGAAGCAGTTTCCATTCAGGTAAAAGATCCGAAGAACAAGAGTCGTGACCTGATTATTCCGATTGATGAGAACAAGGTGACTGAATACGATGTTACAGTAAAGAAAGACCTTCAGCTCGAAGGAATGGGAAGCGGCAAACGTAAAC
>JBAWZG010000004.1:0-51084 GCA_037143155.1 Bacteroidia bacterium | reverse complement strand
TCACCTGGGCATAGATTACCCGCGAATTGCTGTTTTTCTGATGGCTGAAAAAGAATGGTTCAAACGAATACCGGAAAGCCTGAATAAACATATTCATAAGCACCGCCAGTTTGTAGTTAGCTCCGTAAATTCCGAGTTGCTCCATGGGATGCTGGTTGGCCGGAATTAATTCCGGAATAAGAATTTTGTCGATATTCTGGTTAACCATCCCTGCAACGCCAACCACCAGAATAGGGAAGGAGTACCAGAACATTTCCCTGAAAATGGGCCAGTCGAAAATCAGTTTTATTTTGCGTATTTCAGGAATGAGCATGATAAGGGTTATCAGCGACGCAAGGAGGTTGGAAATAAAAACATATCCAACGCCAAATTCAGGATCATAAATAAGCCGGACCAGACTATCGGGATTGGATTTCAGAATGTGCGGGCAAACCGAAAGGAAAAAAATATTGAAGAAAATGTTGAAGAAAATGTTGACCATTTTGAGGGTCGCAAACCTTACCGCTTTTCCTTCCTGGCGTAAATTGGCAAAGGGAATTGCTGTACCGGCATCGAGCGCAACGATAATTGCCAGCAATTTGATGTATTGTTCACTGTTCGGATAGTCAAGAAAACCGGCAATATTTCCGGAGAAAAGATATGCCACCGCAACAAAAAGCAGTGAACTTCCAAACAACGAAAATGCGCTCGTTGAATATATTTTATCGTGCTGGTTCGATTTATTGGCGTACCTGAAAAATCCGGTTTCCATGCCAAAAGTAAGGATGACCAGTAAAAAGGCGATGTACGAATACAAATTTGTAACCACGCCATACTGCTCAGGAAGAAAAATACGCGAATAATACGGAACCAGCCACCAGTTTAGGAAACGCCCCACAATACTGCTCATTCCATAAATGGCTGTTTCGCCGGCAAGTTTTTTTAATGCACCCACAAGTTTTGAATTTTTCCCAAAGATACAAACCAATTCCTTTTACCAATTCCAAACCTGCCGATGAAACTCAATTTGTTTTATATTTGAGGACTTTAAAACGAATTAAATGAATTTCAGACTTTCTGCAGGCTTTATTTTATTGGCGGTTTTCATCAGCTCTTTTTCCTGTTCGAATAGTTCAAACCGTTCGCGAAAACCGGTTGTTCAAATCAGAGTTGAATCCGTCAACAGGAAGATTGTATTTGGTGACGATCTGAATATTGCCATCTCAGTAAAAGTTAAAGACGGAAATATCCGTGAAACCAAGCTTTATATTGATTCTGCGTTGATTACTTCGGATACAAATGCTGAATTCAATTTTACCGTTAAGAAATTTGAAAACATTGGAAAACACACGCTGAAAGCTGTTTCAGTAAAAGACGATGGGATAGAAGGTGTTTATTTCAAAAACTTCGAAGTATTTTCGGATATTGTTCCAGAAGAATATGGTTATGAAATTGTTAAAACCTATCCGCATAACGAGACATTTTTTACTGAAGGACTTGAAATTCATAATGGATTTCTCTATGAAAGTACCGGTGAAAACGGAAAATCTTCGCTCAATAAATCTGAACTGACCAGTGGAAAAACAGTACAATCGGTGAAACTTTCAAGCAGATATTTTGGTGAAGGAATTACAATTTTCAACAATCGCATTTTCCAATTGACCTACAAAACCAAAGTGGGCTTTGTTTATCAGCTTGAAAATATGGCTGTGATTGACAGTTTTCATTTTGAATCTGCAGAAGGTTGGGGAATGACTCACGATTCTCAAAATCTGATCATGAGTGACGGAACAAATAGTTTAACTTATTTGGATCCGGTGACATACAAAACAGTGAAAAAACTTCAGGTTTATGATGATCAAGATCCCGTTGTATACCTGAATGAACTGGAATATTCCGAAGGTTTTATTTACGCCAACGTTTGGACAACCAACTTGTTGGTTAAAATTGATCCGAAAACTGGTAAAGTACTATCAAAGATTGACCTGGAAGGAATTCTAACGATGTCGAATCCGAACAAACAGGTGGATGTTTTAAATGGAATTGCCATTGATCCTGTAACAAAAAAAATGTATATAACCGGCAAGCTTTTTCCTAAACTATTCGAAATCAAGCTGGTTAAAAAAGGGTAGGAGAGTCGCCATAGTGAATTTTTCCTAAATGTTTATATGCCAGTTCTGTAACTTCCCGTCCGCGCGGAGTTCTTTTCAGAAAGCCTTCCTTAATCAAAAACGGTTCATATACTTCTTCAATCGTTCCTGAATCTTCACCAACTGCTGTGGCAATGGTTGAAACGCCTACCGGTCCGCCTTTGAATTTATCGATAATGGTTGTCAAAATTTTGTTATCCATTTCATCCAAACCATATTTATCAATATTCAACGCATCCAAGGCATACAAAGTAATTTCAATATCAATATTTCCACTTCCTTTTACCTGGGCAAAATCCCTTACACGACGCAACAATGCATTAACAATTCGAGGTGTTCCGCGACTACGTGATGCAATTTCAACAGCTGCCTGATCTGCAATTTTTACATTCAGAATAAATGCTGACCGTTTTACAATTTTCGTAAGTATATCCACATCGTAGTATTCAAGATGCGATTTGATGCCAAATCTGGCCCTCAGAGGACTTGTTAGTAAACCAGAACGCGTAGTTGCTCCAATTAATGTAAAAGGGTTTAATTCGAGCTGTATGGATCGTGCACTGGGACCTTTATCAATCATGATATCGATCTTGTAGTCTTCCATTGCTGAATATAAATATTCCTCAACAATCGGACTCAGGCGGTGAATCTCGTCAATAAACAAAACCGCGTTTGGCTCCAGATTAGTCAATAATCCTGCCAGATCGCCAGGTTTATCTAAAACAGGTCCTGAAGTAATTTTAAGTGATACGCCAAGTTCATTGGCAATAATGTTTGAAAGGGTTGTTTTTCCAAGTCCTGGTGGACCATGAAGCAATACATGATCTAAAGCCTCTCCCCTCATTTTGGCTGCCTTCACAAAGATTTTCAGATTTTCAACTATTTTGCTCTGCCCGCTGAAATCATCGAATTCCAATGGACGCAATTGTTTATCAATTTCCTGATCATTATCGGAAACAGAATCTTCTCTGAAATCAAAATGTTCGTTCATTATTAGCTTTTAATACCAGCCAAAAGTATGAAAAATAAAGTACTATGATTTTAAAAGCTGAGGGTAATAATATTATGCAGTGATAGAAAGTTCTAATATAATTTTTTTTAACCTTTCTATATCAAAAGGTTTAGACATAAATTCATCCATACCGTATGAAATACATTTATCACGATCGTTATCCATTGTATTTGCAGTAAGTGCGATGATTGGGGTTCGTTTTTCAGCTCCGGTAAGATGTTCTTCTTCCCTGATTTTAATTGTAGCTTCCAAACCATCCATAACTGGCATCATGATATCCATGAGAATGAGATGAAATTTTCTCTCACGAAAACGATCTAACGCTTCCAAACCATTGTTAGCAATAATGACATCATGATTGAATTTCTTCAAACTAAAAGTTACAATCCGTTGATTTAATAGATTATCCTCTACCAATAGAATATTTAGTCTCTCTTCCATGTCATTTGTAAAATTCAACTTTGTTATTAATTCAATACTAACACCAAAAGGACACTCAGTGTTTTAATTATATTTTGCAGCATTAATATAATAATGGTTTAAATAGAATTAAAAATAATGAATATGTATATGTCCTGTTAATACTCTTGATATCTTTTTATGTTTATTCTTGCTTTTGTAATAAATACTATTCTGTATTATTTTGTTAACGTATTGTCAACAAGCTAAAACTTTGAATATAAATGTACTTTATTTTTTAGTAACAAATGTTAGTTATTAATTTTCTAATAAATTTTTGTTTCAAATTCATGCAGTTTTTGTTTATAGATGATGTGAATAGATTTGATTAATTCTTCTTGCTGGCTCCAAAAAAAATATCTATTACAAATATCTATGAATATCTTTGCCAAAAGTTTGGTCTATTTTATCTTGACTTATGAACAAGTATATTTGAAGGTTGTTTAAAAAATGATTTTATAATTGTTTGGAAATGAATTTAATATAAAGATGGATAACAACTATAAACAGTTTGTTGATAAGCTTAATTCCTATGTAAGAAAATTCTACTTTTTTCAATTGATTAGAGGATTTATATTCTTTATAGTACTTATTCTATTGTATATCAGTAGTATTGTATTACTTGAATATTTTAATTATTTTGATCCTAAAATTAAATTATTCATTTTACTGCTGACTATTTT
Source organism: Bacteroidia bacterium (assembly GCA_037143155.1). Taxonomy (GTDB): domain Bacteria; phylum Bacteroidota; class Bacteroidia; order Bacteroidales; family Prolixibacteraceae; genus Aquipluma. Next base: position 46,801 of record JBAWZG010000004.1, on the reverse strand, counting down.
AATCACAATTTTCATTTTTATTTATTTTTTACTGATACCGCTAATTAAACTTTTTGGTTTTGGAAATCGGTTAACTTATTATGATGTTTCATCGTTACTTAGTAAAACCTATCCTGAAATTAAAGATAAGTTAATCAATATCATTGAATTGGCCAAAGAGGATGGTACTATTTATTCTGACAATTTAAAGCAGGCAAGCATAGATCAGAAAATTCTTCAACTCAAAATCTTTAGTTTTTCTGATGCGATTCGATTTAGAGACCTGAAGGCGATATTTGGTATCTTTTCTGTAGCATTATTTTTGTTTTTGTCTGGATTGATAACTTCACCTGATTTGTTTAGGGAGAGTTCTATAAGATTAGTTCACTTTCATGAAAAATTTATCAAACCAGCACCTTATATTTTTCTTCTTGAAAATAAAAATTTTGAAATAGTTACTGGAGAGTCTCTTGAATTAAGATTAAAATGTCAGGGAAAAGACCTTCCGAATATGATGTATATAAATATTAGCGGTAATAATTTTCTCATGAAACAGGATGGGTATTATTTTACATATACGATTGAAAACATAAACAGCTCAATTTCATTTTATTTTTCCGACAGAAAATATTTTTCTGAAATATATAAAGTTAAAGTGCTCAATAAACCCTATATATCGTCTTTTAGCGTTGATATTTTGGCACCGGCTTATACAAACACTACAAGCGAAACTATTCATAACATTGGTGATTTAAAAATACCTTCAGGAACGGTTGTAAAATGGAAATTTATTACTGTTGATACAGATAGTTTATTCATATTATTCAGCGACAGCACAAAAGCAATCGGAATAAGGAATGAAAATACCTTTGAAATTTCCAAAACTATTTATAATGATGCTGAATACAGAATTTCTATCAGAAACTTAAAACTAAAAGATGACAATAGTCTTGTTTATAAGATTAAAACTACTTCTGATTTATTTCCTGAAATTAAAGTGGTGCAGATAAGGGATTCCATAGATTTCAGAAATTTTTATTTTAAAGGAAATATTGTTGATGACTACGGATTTAGCCAACTTGATTTTAATATCAGTGTAGATGGAAAGGATAGTGTTTTTAAGGTGCCATTTACTCCATTTTTACTTAATCAAGACTTTTATTATTCATTTAACTTTGAGTCGGTTAAGGGATTAGGAAAATCCTTTAAATATTATTTTTCAGTTAACGACAACGATTACATTCAACATTTCAAGCGATCAATAAGCGAAACATTCACTTTTGTATTTCCTGATTATCAGGATATTGCTTCAAAAGAAAATTCTGATTTGAATTCTGTGGAGGATTTATTTAAGAAAAGTTCGAAGTTATCGAAAGAGATAAAGGAGGAGTTTGAAGATTTTAAAATGAAACAAATTAATTCTCAACTTTCTGAATGGGAAAAGTTTCAGACCGTCAAAGATATAATGGGAAAGAAAAATGAGTTGCAAAATGTTTTAAAAGAAATCAACAAGCAAAATAAGGATGCTAATAATTTTACAAATTCATTTTCTGAAGAAAAACAAGAGTTAGTTAAGAAGCAAGAGCAGATCGAAGAATTATTAAAGGAAGTTTTTAGTGATGAACTAAAGAAATTGTTTGATGAATTCAATGAATTGGCAAAACAATTTGATTCGAAGAAATTTGATCAGTTATCGAAAGATATGGATTCAAAGATGGATGACCTTTCAAAGCAACTTGATAAAAATATGCAACTTTTAAAAAAAATGAAGATTGAACAGAAAACGGATAGGATTCTTCAGGAACTAAAAGGTTTATCGGCATCAGAGAAAATTGTTTTGGAGAAATTGGCGAAAAATTCTGATTTAAAAATTGTGAATAATGAAGAAAATGAAAATTCAACGCTTTTGAAAAGTATTGAGATTGAATATCAGGGTGCAGTTGAAATTAATAAGACACTTGAGAAACCAGTTAATTTATACAATTTCGATTCAGAGTTTTCCGGTATAAAAGATAACTATACCGAAATTTTGAAAGAATCTGAAAAGGGAAATAAACGAAGAACAACTTCCGGAGTTGAGAATAATATAAAAAATATTGATCAGCTTATTTTTGCGATGGATCAAATGTTAAAAAGCGGAAAGAAAAAACAGGATAAGGCTAATATTGAGGATTTGAAGCAAATTTTGGAAAATTTGATTTCGGTATCTTTTGATCAGGAAAAATTGTTGAATAAACTAAGCAATGTGGATTATAATAATCCAATCATCAATGATGTAAAAGCAAAGCAATTGAATCTTCAGAATCAAGTTGTGTTTATTAAGGATTCATTGTTTGCATTATCAAAGCGTGCTCCTGAAATTAGTTCAATCATTAATAAAGAAATGTTAGATCTCACAAATAGCACGAATTCAGCATTTGAAAATCTGGAATCTGGCAATCTTGGTGGTTCAAGAATGTACCAGCAATATGGAATTACTGCATCAAATAATTTAGCACTTTTTTTAAGTGAAGCTCTTGAAAATATAAAAAAGCAGGAGCAAAATGGACAGCCCGGTGATGGAGATTGTGATAAACCTGGAGGAAAAGGTTCGAAGCCTGGAATGAAAAAGCTGAAAGATAGCCAAAGTTCCATGAAGGATCAGTTGCAGCAAATGATTGACCAAATGAAAAAGGGCGATTTGAGTAAAATGAGCAAAAGCATTGGTCAAACTATAGCTCAGCAAGAGATAATGCAGCAATTAGTTCACGAAATGCTTAATGGTAAATCAGTTGGCTCGAAAGCTGGTGAACAACTAAAAGCCATCGATCAACTACTTGAACAATCACGAAAAGACTTGATCAATAAAAATATAAGTAGTGAGTTAATAAATCGTCAGAACTTGATTTTGTCGAAATTACTCGAGGCTGAAAAATCTGAAATAGAACGAGATTTTGAAGATAAGAGGGAATCCAAAACTGCTATTGATGTTAAGAAAGAAAATCCGGAAGGTTATTTCCAATATAACAATCAGCTTAAAAAGGAAAATGAATTGTTCAAACAAAATAGTTTTAAATTGAGAGTTTTTTATGACCAGAAGTACAATCAATTTATTAACCAATTAAAGGAATAATATTGGAGAGGAGCATTGAAATACCTTCAAAACTTTCGTCAATTAATGATGTTAGGTTTTTTTCTGAAAAATTATTTAGTGACCTTAATATTCGTATCGAGATTTTTAATCACGTCTTTTTGGCGCTTAGTGAAGCAGTTAGTAATTCAATTGTTCACGGAAATTTGCATGATGATTCTAAAAAGATTTATATTAAGGCTTGTCTTGAACAGAATAGTTTAGTTTTCGAAGTTCTTGATGAAGGGCAGGGGTTTTCATTGGATTTAATTGAAGATCCGACTTGGGTAAATAGTTTAAAGAATGAAAAGGGTAGAGGCATATTTTTAATTCGTCAAATAGCAGATGAAGTTATGTATTTGGAGGGAGGAAGAAAGGTTCGTATTTCTTTTAAAATTAATCAATGAGTATAAAATATTATTGCGAAGATGTTCCTTTTCCCAAGTTAAAAAGAAGATTAACTACAGATTGGATAAAGTCTGTTATTGCAAAAGAAGGGAAAGTTTCGGGAGATATATCTTTTGTTTTTTGTTCTGATGCATATTTGCTCAACATAAATATTTCTTTTTTGAAGCATAATTTTTTCACTGACGTTGTTACATTCGATTATGTAGTTGGTAATCAGATAAGTGGTGATATTTTCATAAGTATTGATCGTGTTGCTGAGAACGCTTCAGAATTTAATACCAGTATTGAAAATGAATTGAATCGAGTTATGGTACATGGTACATTACATTTGCTTGGTTATAAAGATAAGAATGAGATTGACAAATTAAAGATGACAGAAAAGGAAGATTATTATATTAAAGTATTATTAGACTGTTAATTACATTAAATATTTAGATAGATGTTGCCTTTTTACGATGTTATTGTTGTTGGTGGAGGTCATGCAGGATGTGAAGCAGCTGTAGCTGCGGCAAATTTGGGATCTAAGACGTTGTTGATAACAATGGATATGACAAAGTACGCTCAAATGTCTTGTAATCCTGCTATGGGTGGTATAGCAAAAGGGCAAATTGTTCGTGAAATTGATGCATTAGGTGGTTTTTCTGGAATAGTGACTGACTTATCAAGTATTCAATTTCGGATGTTGAATCAATCAAAAGGTCCGGCTATGTGGAGTCCGAGGGCACAATGTGACCGATTTCGGTTTACAGAGACATGGCGGAATATACTTGAAAGTACTAATAATCTTGATCTTTGGCAAGATGCGGTTGTGTCACTTCACATTACTGAAAATGTAATCAAAGGTGTGAGGACGAAAATAGGTGTGGATATTTTTTCTAAATCTGTGGTTCTAACAAATGGTACTTTTCTTAATGGTTTAATGCACATTGGAAATTCTAAAATGGAGGGTGGGAGGATTGGAGAAAATGCTTCTTACCATCTTTCTGATCAGTTGCTATCAGTCGGGTTTAGAACTGGCAGACTTAAAACTGGAACTCCTGTACGAATTGATGGGCGAAGTATCGATTTTGAAAAGTTACAGGAACAAAAGGGTGATGATAATATTCAAAAATTTTCTTTTCTTCCCAATATTAAATCTGATTTATCTCAAAAAAGTTGTTGGATTACCTATACTAATGAAGCTGTTCATTCTGTTTTGGAAGAGGGATTTGCCGATTCTCCTATGTATAATGGAACTATAATTGGAGCGGGTCCACGTTATTGTCCAAGTATTGAATCAAAAATTGTAACGTTTGCTGAGAGGACTTCTCACCAATTATTTTTAGAACCTGAAGGTGCAACTACAATTGAGTATTATTTGAATGGGTTCTCTTCTTCCTTGCCATGGGATGTTCAATTACGTGCTTTGAAATTAGTACCTGGACTTGAGAATGTAAAGATTTTTAGACCTGGTTATGCCATCGAATATGATTATTTTGACCCTACACAATTAAGCCATTCATTAGAAACTAAATTAGTTAAAAATCTGTTTTTTGCAGGGCAGATTAACGGAACGACAGGTTATGAAGAAGCAGCTGCGCAAGGATTGGTCGCGGGGATTAATGCGCATCAACTTGTTCAAAATATGGACCCATTTATTTTAAAAAGGGATGAAGCTTATATTGGTGTTTTAGTTGATGATTTAGTTACGAAAGGAGTTGATGAACCTTATCGGATGTTTACTTCAAGGGCAGAATATCGAATATTATTGAGACAAGATAATGCTGATTTTCGATTAACAAAGAGATCGTTTGATCTTGGTTTAGCCGGCAAGGAACGTCTTGATCTTTTTTTAGAGAAGAAGATTGCGGTGGATAGTATCATTACATTTGTTTCGGAGCTTTCAATTAAACCTAAATTTGTGGATCATATCCTAAAGCAAAAGGGCTCTTCAGTCTTGAAACAAGGTGTAAAACTAATTGATATTATTCAAAGACCTCAGATTTCAATATTCGATTTATTGGAGGATATTTCTCCATTTAAAACCTTTTTGTCTTCTTTTCCAGAAGATAGATTAAGGGAGTTTTTGGAGTCTGCAGAAATTGCGATAAAATACTCTGGTTATATTGAGCGTGAGAAACTGGTGGCAGAAAAGTTTCGGCGATTAGAAAATATTTCTATAACCGGGCGGTTTGATTTTGGATCGTTATTAACTATTAGTACTGAAGCCAGACAAAAGCTCACTGAAATTCAACCGGATACTATTGGTCAAGCAAGCAGAATATCTGGAGTTAGTCCTTCTGATATAAATGTTTTACTTGTTTTGTTAGGTAGATAATGTTCCACGTGGAACTTTAAAAAATTAATATGGATCTTAAAAGTTTTGTGCGAACTATCGAAAATTATCCGATTGATGGAATTAGTTTTAAGGATATTACAACGCTGTTAAAAGAGCCGGTAGCCTTTAGAAATGTAGTAGATCAGATCTCAAATCATTACAGGGATAAGGGAATTACCAAAATTGTGTCTCTTGAATCCCGGGGTTTTATTGTAGGTGGGGCAGTTGCTTATTGTATTAATGCCGGTTTTGTGCCTATCAGGAAAAAGGGAAAATTACCTGCAGAAGTTCTTAATCAATCCTACGAACTCGAATATGGCGTTGACTCTATCGAAATTCATACAGATGCCTTAGAAGAAAACGATATTGTATTAATTCATGATGATTTATTGGCAACTGGTGGTACAGCGCTTGCAGCGCTTAATCTTGTGAAACAGTTAAATGTTAAAAAGATTTACTTCTCTTTCATTTGTGATCTGACTTTTATTCAAACAGAAAAGAAGAAAGAATTGGCTAATTATGATACTCATTCTGTAATCCTGTATTAGTTTAACAAATTAAGCTCTCCTGATGGTATTGAAAAATGCTGACTATCTGAAATCACTGGTTTCTGCTCTTCCCAATCAGCCTGGAATTTATCAATATTTTGATTCGACGGGTAAGATCATCTATGTTGGGAAAGCAAAAAATCTTAAGAATAGAGTTTCTTCATATTTCAGTAAGAGCCAGCATAACCGGAAAACTGAACTACTGGTAAGGAATATCGCGGAGATAAAACACATGGTTGTCGAAACGGAGCAAGATGCATTGCTTCTGGAGAATAACCTGATTAAGAAATATCAACCTCGCTATAATATCAGACTGAAGGATGATAAAACGTATCCGTGGATTATTATAAAGAACGAAGAATTTCCAAGAGTTTTTCAAACGCGAACCGTCATTCGCGATGGGTCGGCATACTTTGGACCATATACTTCCATTTTAACTGTTCGTACCTTACTTGAGTTTTTTCGTAAACTTTTCAAATTGCGTAATTGTAAGTTGAAATTATCTGAGGATAATATCAGTCAGGGAAAATTTAAAGTTTGCCTTGAATACCATATTGGAAATTGTCTGGCACCATGTATTGGGAAATTGGAACCCGATCAATACATGAAAAATATCGATCAAATCAAGGAAATTTTAAAGGGAAACATATCCGGAGTGATTAAATACCTTAAAGATTTAATGCGTCAGTTTGCTACTGAAATGAAGTTTGAGGAGGCTGCAATTGTAAAGGAAAAGCTTGATTTACTCGAAAAATTTCAATCACGTTCCACTGTGGTTAGTAATACGATAAGTGATGTGGATGTATTTACTATTGATGAAGATGAATCTTTTGCATACGTAAATTATCTGAAAATTATCAGGGGTGCAATTATGCAGACTTATACCCTCGAGCTTAAAAAAGTTCTGGAAGAAACACCATCAGAACTTCTGGAACTGGCTATCGTCGAAATCAGGCAGAAAATATTTAGCAACGCTAAAGAGATTTTAGTTCCCATAAAATTAGATATTGAATTTGACGGAGTGAAATTTAAAATACCCCAACAGGGAGATAAAAAAAAGCTTCTGGAATTATCTGAAAGGAACGCGAAGTATTACCGCTTGGAAAAACTAAAGCACCAAATTATATCAAAGACTGAACGAAATGAGGTACGAATTTTGGAAACAATGCAAAAGGATTTGCAATTAAATGCGGCACCTGTTCATATCGAATGTTTCGACAATAGTAATCTACAGGGAACGAATCCTGTTTCCTCGTGTGTGGTTTTTAAAAATACAAGACCTTCAAAAAAGGATTACCGTCATTTCAATGTTAAAAGTGTTGTTGGACCTGATGATTTTGCTTCAATGGAAGAAGTTGTTTTCCGAAGATACAAGCGACTATTGGATGAAGAAACTTCCTTGCCGCAATTAATTGTTGTGGATGGAGGAAAAGGTCAGTTGGGTGCAGCATTGAATGCATTGGAAAAACTTAACCTACGGGGACAAATCGCTATTATCGGAATAGCAAAGAGATTGGAGGAAATTTATTTCCCGACCGATTCGGTTCCTCTATATCTCGATAAGAATTCGGAAACCTTAAAAATAATTCAGCAACTTCGGGATGAAGCTCATCGGTTTGGAATAACTTTTCATCGTAACAAACGATCTGGTGAATTTATAAAATCTGAACTTGAAAGTATTCCTGGAATAGGAGAGAAGACCATAACCGCACTTTTGAAGCGATTTAAGAGCGTCGAGAATCTAAAAAATCAAGGTGTACAATCCGTAGCGGACGAAATAGGCAATTCTAAAGCACATATAATTTTTGATTTTTATAAATTAACTTATTGAAATTTAATAAAATAGGCGGTTATTTGGAGTGCTTTTCTGATGTGTTTTTCAAACTCAAGTAGGTCAATTTCGGTATTTTTCTTCTCCTTCAAGCAAACCGAGGTATGAATTATATCTGCTTTGAGCAATTACACCTTCATCGACAGATTTTTTTACTGCACATTGCGGTTCATGTGTATGGGTGCAATTATAATATTGACATTGGTCCAACAATTTAAAAATTTCAGGAAAGTAGTGCGAAATCTCATCCTTCTCCATTTCAAGAACTCCAAAACCTTTTATTCCGGGAGTATCAATAATATAACCGCCAAAATCAAGTTCGTACATTTCTGAATTTGTTGTGGTATGTTTCCCCGAAAAGTGCGCTTCTGAAATTTCCCCGGTTTTTACTTTCATATCCGGTTGTACCGAATTTATGATGGTGGATTTTCCAACACCTGAATGCCCGGAAAAAACATTGGTTTTATTCGTCATCCAATTTTTCAAAACATCCAGTCCAAAGTTATTTTTGGCAGAAATCCTCAAACAGCGATAGCCAATATTTTCGTAAATATGAATTAGTGAATTCATGCTTTCCAATTGCTGATCGTTATACAAATCAATTTTATTGAAAAGAATGTGGCATGGTATCCGGTAGGCTTCTGCGGAAACTAAAAAACGATCGATGAATGTGGTGGTAGTTTCAGGATATTTTACGGTTACAATCAGAAAGGCCTGATCAATATTTGAGGCAATGATATGTGATTCTTTCGAGAGGTTTGGCGATTTCCGAATGATGTAATTGGTACGTGGTAAGATCTTGGAAATAAGTCCAACCTTTTGACTATCAATAGAATTATCTTCGTTTGATTCGGTCAGTTCAACGTGATCACCAACGGCTATCGGATTCGTACTTCTTATACCTTTTAGTCGTAAGTTTCCTTTAATCCTGCTTTCCACCAACAGACCTTCCTCGGTTTTTACGGTATACCAGCTTCCTGTTGATTTAATAACAATACCTTTTTTCAATGGATATTTCTGCTTTAATTTAATTCGTTATACTTTTGCAAACTGTTTATTACAAACCAAAAGTAACAAAAATTGTGAAAAGGATTTTAAGCTATAACGTTAATGGAATCAGATCGGCCATTAGCAAAGGATTACTCGAGTTTTTTACCGAAGTTAATCCGGATATTATTTGTGTACAGGAAACAAAAGCTCAACCTGGACAAATGAGTGAAAAGGATTTTGAAGCGCTGGGTTATCATTGCAATGCATTTTCTGCTGTAAAAAAGGGGTATAGCGGAGTGGCAATTTTCAGCAAAGAAAAGCCTGATTTAGTGGTTCAAGGAATTCAGAATGAAAGATATGATGTTGAAGGTCGGGTGATCAGGGCAGATTTTGGTGATGTTTCGGTTATTAGTGCATATTTTCCGTCAGGAACTACGGGCGAGATTCGACAATCAGTTAAAATGGATTTTCTCTCCGACTTTCATAACTACCTGAATGAATTACGCAAAACACGTCCGAACCTTATTATTTCCGGAGATTACAACATTTGCAGGCTTTGGATCGATATTCATAATCCAGGACAACAACAAGGCACTTCAGGTTTTTTACCAGAAGAACGCGAATGGTTTGCCCAGTTTGTGGCTGACGGATATGTGGATAGCTTTAGAGAAATCAATCAGGAAAAGCACCAGTATTCGTGGTGGAGTTACCGAGCCGGAGCCAGGCAAAACAACAAAGGCTGGCGTATTGATTACCATATGGTTACCGATGAATTGAAAGGTAAAATATTGGATGCAAGGATTTTACCTGGCATCATTCATTCCGATCATTGTCCGGTATTGGTTGAAATGGATTTCTAATTGGCTTCTATTTCCAGTCCAGTATAATCTTTCCGCAATTACCTTCTTCCATAATAGTGAAAGCTTCCTGGTAATTGTCTGCAGGGAAACGATGTGTAATAACTGGACTTATGTTTAATCCATGTGAAAGCATCATTTCCATCTGGTACCAGGTTTCGTACATTTCACGACCATATATACCTTTGATGGTCAAACCTTTAAAGATAAGTTTGCTCCAGTTTATTTGTGTGGATGAAGGTAATAATCCAAGCAATGAAACTTTTCCTCCGTTATACATGTTTTCGACCATATCATTGAATGCTGCTCCTGATCCGCTGCATTCGAGTCCAATATCAAAGCCACCAACCATACCAAGTGATTTCATGGCATCCCTGACACTTTCCTGACGAGGATCAATAACTTTAGTGGCGCCCATCTTCATGGCCAAATTCCGGCGATATTCACTCAAATCAGTACCAACGATATACCTTGCACCGGCGAACTTGCAAACTGCCGTAGCCATCGCTCCAATCGGTCCGCCAATTCCTGTGATCAGAACATCCTCGCCAAGCAGTGGAAACGATAAAGCAGTATGCGTGGCATTACCCAGTGGATCCATAACCGACATCAATTCGTCGGAAATGCGGTCATCCACTTTCAGTACGTTGGAGGCCGGAACCGAAACATATTCAGCAAATCCACCATCACGGTTAACACCTATTCCAACCGTGTGATCACAAATATGCTGACGGCCACGCCGGCAGTTTCTGCAAAATCCGCACGAAATATGTCCTTCAACTGTGACACGTTCTCCAATATGAACCCTTGAAACTTCAGATCCTCTTTCGACTACTATTCCCATGTATTCGTGACCAATGACCAGAGGAGTTTTTATGGTATTTTGAGCCCATTCGTCCCACTTGTAAATGTGGAGATCAGTTCCACAAATAGCTGATATTTTAATTTTTATCAATACGTCATTTGGACCTATGACAGGCATTGGCACATCTGCCATCCAAATTCCCTTTTCCGGTTTGATTTTAACTATTGCTTTCATCCTGATTATTTATTGGATAAGTAGTGTGCAATATTAAGTTGTTCAGGGACTAAAACAAAGAATGAAAATCATGTTTGATTTTTTATTCTTTGACCTTTTTAAAATAAAAAAGCTACAGAAATACCGGATATCTGTAGCTTTTATGAGTTTTTGGAAAATACTGAAGGTTATTTTTCTATCTGCCAGATCGATTTCATCGGGTATATTTCAAGTTTTTCTACCAGAAGTTCCCCGCCGGTATTAAACAAATAGATGCCATTGGCATATTCATTTGGAATAAAGCACGAGCTCATGACTGCTCTACCATCGTTGGCAAAAATTTCAATCGAACTTCGGTCGAGTAATATCTCAAGTTTCAAAGTTCCGTCAATTGGCTCTACGATGACAGAATTCCCCAAGCAGGTAAGTGTTTTTGATTTAACGTTGTACATAATTTCGGTACCATTGTTCTTTTTGTCTAAACGAACAACAAATCCAAAAGTATCAGCAGTTTTCAGTTTAAAACTTCCAATAATGTGCATGCAATCATTGTCAACTTTATGAGTAAGATTTTTATTTATGCCAGGAATGAGGTTTTTGTTTTCCCAAACTTCGCCTTTACCATGCAGAAGCTCAATTTCCTTGACTGGTTTACGAATTAGCCGGATTCCGTCTGTAAACTTTTTCAGAGAAAGTACACAGGGAAAGGTCATTTGTCCGTTAAAGGGCATTTTTGGATATTCTCCACCTTTCATCCACGCAATCTGAATAGTTCTTCCATCAGCTTCAGGAATATTGCTCCAGGTTTGAGTTGCATAATAATTTAAACCCATATCTCCAGGCAACTTCGGCGATTCAGCGACAAATTTTTCACCATTAAAAGTGCCAATCAGATAGCTGCCATCTCCGTTGAACAGTATCCATTTTTTATCATCAGCCCGCCGGTTTACAGGAAGTTCAACTAAATCGGGGCATTCGAAAAATCCCGGAGTATGGCTTTTATATTCCCAATCGATCAGGTTTTTAGACGTATAAAACGAAATTCCTTTCTGTTTTTCATCATTGTCTGGTTTACAGTACAATACCATGACGAATTGCTTACTTGCTTCATGCCAGACCACTTTAGGATCGCGCGCATCATCTGTTTCATTGTAAGCAATGATTGGATTCTTTTCATATTTGGTCCATGTTCTTCCTTTGTCGTTGCTGTATGCTAATCGTTGCCCGCATTTTTGACTGGTATAGAATAACAGTATCGTTTTTTCATCACCTTTTTGAAGTCCGGTCACATTATTTTCATCCACCAAACCACTACCTGAGAATTCGGTGCAAACTTCTTTGTCTTTCGAATCATTATCTGGAAAAAGTGCAATGGGCAATTGCTCCCAATGCACCAGATCGGTACTTATGGCGTGCCCCCAATGCATATAGCCCCATTCGTTTCCAAATGGATTGTACTGATAGAAAAGATGGTATTCTCCTTTGTAGAAAACCAGGCCATTCGGATCGTTCTGCCAGTTTATTTCCGGAGAAAAATGAAACTGGGGACGATACAATTCATTATAAATTTTTACCGGTTTAGCTGCAGTTGCACTAAATGCTGAAATAAAAAAAAGGATTAACAGAATAGGAAACTTCATAGCTTAATTGTTAATGACAAAGTAGTTCGGGCAAATATAGATTAAATATAGATTAATAAATGTTAAAAATTTAGCTACGTTTGAATTCGGATTAGCCCGAAAATGCTGGATTTTATGAAATTTATTGCCTGACAATTCAAATCGACTCAGAAATATATTTCATTATATTTCGTTGAAAATTTTGCACATCAATAGTTTCTAAAATGAGAGTAAAAATAGTGTTGATTTTGTTTCTGATGTCAGTGAGGATGAGTTATGGGCAGGAAACATGGAAGACTCAAGGAATAAAATTGCCACCAACCGTATGTTATGCATCTAAAGAATCACATCAATCTTATGTGCATCCTCCAGTTGAATATCTTGATAAATTGAAAGCTGCTTCCTTAAAAAGTGCTTCAATTGTAGTGACTTATGTGGGTTTCCCAGCCAAGGCTCAGGAAGCTTTTCAGTTTGCTGTTGATATTTGGCAATCGTTGATTGATTCTCCGGTTCCAATTCATATGACTGCCACCTGGCAAAGTTTGGGTTTGGGAAGTGGTATTTTGGGTCAATGCAGTCCTTCAGATTATTATAAAAATTTCAATTCCACGGAAGTGTGGAACAGCTATTATCCGGTTGCTTTAGTCGAAAAAATGCTCGGTGAAGAGGTTAATGGAGCGGATAAACCCGATATTAATGCTTCATTTAATAAAGACTTTCCAAATTGGTATTTTGGTACGGATGGTAAAACACCCGCCGACAAATATGATTTTGCCTCGGTTGTGCTTCATGAGTTGACCCACGGTTTGGGGTTTGTAGGAAAGTTTTATTCCAGTAGCGGCAAAGGAGGATACGGCGATACAGATAGTTTCGGAGCAGTTTTTGATCAGTCGGTCGAAAATAAAGCAGGAGACAGACTGGTTAATACCGCCTTGTTTGTTAATCCTTCAATCAAGTTGAATCAGAATTTGACTTCGAATTGGCTTGCCTTCGATACACATTTAACTTCCGGCAGTTTGCCCAGACTGTATGCTCCAACTGTTTGGGACGGTGGTTCAAGTATCTATCATCTGGACGAATCAACTTATCCGGCCGGAGATCCAAACTCATTAATGACCCCTTTTAGTGGCATGGGCGAAGCCATTCATAATCCGGGTCAAACCACTCTTTCTATTATGTATCAAATTGGATGGAAGACTGTTTCAATCAAACACACACCACTGAAAGACGTCGAATTTGTAAGCAGTCCAATCAGTTTTGATGCCAAAATTACAAGCGATTATGGCCTTGATTTATCCAAATTGTATTTGGTATATTCAACAGATAAATTTGTAAAAAAAGATTCAGTACTTTTAAAAGCTACAACTGTTGCAGACGTTTATAATGCCAAATTGAACCAGACCAAAGCAGGTGAGACCGAGTATTTCTTTTCTGCAAACGATGTGAAAAGCAACAGATATGTATATCCTTCAGGCTCACCAATTAACTACCTAAGCTTTAAAATTGGAGTCGACAAGCAAGCCCCGGTCATTGTTTATCAGCCGCTTAAATACCTGATGGCAACGGATTTGAATACTAAAATTACTGCCCATGTTACTGATAATATTGCTGTTCAATCAGTTAATCTTGAATATTTTGTGAATGGAGGAATATTAAAGAGTCTGGTTATGAAGAATGATTCCAATGATGTTTATTCCGTTGACCTTTCTTTTCCGGCCGGATCGGTAAAGGATGGTGATTTGGTAAGTTACCGGATTGTTGCCGTTGATGCATCTTCACAGAATAATATCGGGCGCTTGCCGCTTTCGGGTTACTACACGTTCAGAATATTGCAAATCCAAAATCCGGTTGATTATTATGTCAATGATTTCAGTAAGGATACATTGGATTTTATAAGCTCAACATTCAGAATGTATACCGTACCGGGATTTGACAGTCCGGCTTTAAATTCGCAGCATCCATATCAAAGTCCCGATGCTGATAACACAGAATTTAATTTCACCTCCCTTTTAAAATACCCAATCATTATCAAACCCGGGGGAAAGATGAGATTTGATGAAATAGTTTTGGTTGAACCCGGTGAAGCAGGCGTAAAATTTGGTGACCCGAATTTTTATGATTACGTTATTGTGGAAGGTTCAACTGACGATGGAAACACATGGAAACCTTTGCTTGACGGGTATGACAGCAATCTTCAAAATTCATGGGCAACGCTTTTTAACAGTGCCATGACCGGCCAAAACAGTACTGCGGTGCCAACGAAAAATCTGTTTGTGAATCATGAAATCGATCTGGTCGCCAATGGCAATTTCAAGGTTGGCGATACCATTCAGATCAGGTTCCGGTTGTTTTCTGATCCCTATTCGCATGGTTGGGGCTGGATCATCGATAATCTGAAAATTCAGGATTTTGGAACTGCTGTTAATCCCGCGTTATTATCTTCCGGAGAGATAAATTACTACCCTAATCCTGCAACCGGTCGTTTAAATTTGCAGGTACAGGCTCAAAAGAATATACACAAATTGCTCCTGAAGGCCTATAACTTGTCCGGAAAAATAGTTTACAACCAATCATTTCCGGTAGAATTAAACGTGTTTGAAACAGCGATTGACGTGAGAAATTTCATACCGGGCCTATATTTATTTACGCTTGAACCTGAAAACGGACAGGTAATTACACGGAAAATACTAATACAGTAAGTGTTGATTAAATAAAAACTCTATATTTGCCAACATATTGAAAGCAAAATGATACGCACAAGCAACAACAGGTTTTTTTATTGGTTTTATTACTTCTGTTCTCCAATTGGGATCGGCTGGTAATGTCTTGTTGTTACAAAAAGATATTTTACAAAAGGGTCCCGTGTTAAACGAGGCCCTTTTTTTTGAAGCCCCCTTCCCGTTCCCCCGCAGGGGGAAAGCTTTAGGAGGTAATTTGCGAATGAGAATATGAATCATTTATGACAAAGCATTTTTAAGCCTCCCACTTTGGGGGAGGTTTGGAGGGGGCTTTTAATATCAAGAACTATGAAACTTACAGTAATTGGCTTGGGACTGATTGGAGGTTCGATAGCCAAGGATCTTCGGAAAGCAGGTTTTGCAACTAAAATTACAGGAGTTGATTCGAGTCCTGAAAATGCTCAGGAAGCTCTTCGGTTAGGCATTGTTGACCGGATTGAGCCGCTTGAAACCGCCGTTTCGAATGCGGATATGGTCATCATTGCCATACCGGTCGACAAAGTCTTGCAAACCCTGACTCATGTGCTCGATCAGATTTCAGACCAAACCACTGTGATTGATGTGGGATCGACTAAAAAAGCAATTTCCGAAGCGGTTGAAAATCATCCGAAACGAAGAAATTATATTCCGGCTCACCCTATGGCGGGTACCGAAAATTCAGGACCTGCTGCAGCTTTGGAAGGATTATTTGAGGGTAGAATTAATATTATTTGTGATCACGAGAAATGTGGACCTCAGCACCTGGCTCTGGCTGAAAAAATGTTTCAGGTTCTTGGAATGGATCTGGCCTACATGACAGCCGACGTTCAGGACCACAGCACCGGATTTATCTCACATTTGCCCCATGCTGCTGCTTTTGCCCTGGCTAATGCAGTTCTCGACAAGGAAGACCGTGAAATTATTTTCGATCTGGCAAGCGGCGGATTCAATTCGACCGTCCGTTTAGCCAAGAGCTCTCCTGAAATGTGGGGACCAATTTTTCAACAAAACAAGGAATACGTTGTTGAATCGCTGGAAGTATATATCAAACACCTGAAGGCTTTCAAAAAAAGTATAGAATCCGATCCTGAACAAATGATGGCACTGATGAAAAATGCCAACCGTATTCGCGGAATTTTGAGCGGAGAAAACGATTCGCTCGTAAAAAATGAAAAGACAATAGTTAAACTTTATACCAAATAATTATGGCAGTAGAATTAGAAATTAATCCGATAAAGCACTGGTTGCCGCAGATAAATAATCCGCTCATCATTGCAGGTCCATGCAGCCTCGAAACCGAGGAGCAGGCCATGGACACCGCCCGCCAGCTGGCAAAAGATCACCGGGTATTTGTATATCGTGGAGGTGTATGGAAACCACGCACGCGTCCCGGAAGTTTCGAGGGAATTGGAAGCATTGGCCTGAAATGGCTGCAAATGGTTCGTGAAGAAACCGGCATGCCGGTTGGTACTGAAGTAGCGAATGCCCAACATGCCGAAGAAGCCCTGAAAGCCGGTTTGGATGTTTTGTGGATCGGAGCGCGGTCAACTGCAAGTCCTTTTGTTGTGCAGGAAATTGCCGATGTAGTGAAGGGAACCGATGCAGTAGTGATGGTGAAAAATCCCGTGAACCCGGATGTTCAACTGTGGGTTGGAGCTTTTGAGCGGCTCAGTCAGGCCGGAATAAAGAATATGGTGGCTATTCACCGTGGTTTTACGCCATTCCGTCAAACGGAGTACCGGAATTACCCCAACTGGAAAACGGTGATCGAATTGCGCCGTTTGATGCCGAATCTGCCCATTATCTGCGATCCAAGCCACATTGGTGGAAAAAGGGAATACCTGTTCGACATTTCTCAGAAAGCCTTTGATATGGGGATGGAAGGGCTGATGATCGAATCGCACCGCGACCCATCATGTGCATTGAGCGATAAGGAACAGCAACTCACACCGACCGATCTGGCACTTTTGCTCGACCGTTTGGTTATCCGTACCGGTACCTCCGGAAATAAAGAATTTGAAAATCAACTGGAATTGCTTCGTAACCGTATTGATGCCATGGATACCGAATTACTCGAAACTTTATCTTCGCGTATGGAAATTGTGCGGCAAATCGGGCAGTATAAAAAAGAGAACAATGTCACTGCTTTCCAGGTTGGGCGGTTTGCCGAACTAATGGAAAAACGCATGAAACTGGGTGAAAGCCTGAATCTGGACCGGAATTTCGTTCAGATGTTGTTCCAGCACATCCATGAAGATTCGGTACGGATGCAGACCGAGATAATGGACAAATAGTCATAGTCAATATCCTGAGGGATTTATCCTATAATTTATTGAAAAGCCGGTTGGGAGTAATTCCCAATTGGCTTTTTCTGAAAACAAGCGAAACGAAAAAACCAATTGTTATTTGCATTTTGAAATTGACCCAACTGTGTCCAAAAATTAAGAAGCGACAGAAAATAAAAATTGTTTAAAAATGAATCCAATTAAACCCAGCAACATTGATGAATACCTCTCTGCCTTTCCGAAGGAAACACAGGCACTTTTAGAGCAGGTTCGGAGCACTATCAGACAAGCTGCTCCGGAAGCAGTGGAGTGCATAAGTTATGGAATGCCTGCATTTAAATTTCACGGAATTCTGGTCTATTTTGCCGGATATCAAAATCATATTGGATTCTATCCAACAGGATCAGGGATTGTTGCATTTCAGAAAGAAATTTCCGGGTTTAAAAACTCAAAAGGTACCGTTCAATTTCCGTTAAACAAACCGCTGCCATCGGATTTGATCAGCCAAATGGTGCTGTTCAGGGTAAAGGAAAATCTGCTCAAAGTCAACACGAAAAAGAAATAACCCTTCCGTCGAGGTCCCAAGATTGCTTGCCTTTTGACATTCAAAGAAGGATTGAGCTCTTTGAAAATAAAAAACCGCTTTCCCGTAGAAAAGCGGTTTCGATTTATAGAGAGTAAGCAACCGATCCGTCTGACGACGGCACTGAGGCTTACGAAACAGAAGCCTACCCAACCCCTCCGCAGGAGGGGCTAAAGAGATTCTGTGTATTTTAAGATTTCTATTTTAAATGATAGTACTAAAAGTTGCTACCATCAAAAGCCTCCCCTTCGGGGAGGTCTGGAGGGGCTTCCTTCTTTATTTTATCTCCGACCCGTTTTTAATAGCCGAAACCGGTGCCACAAATTTCAGGGAACCATCGGCATCCTGGGCCATCAGGATCATTCCCTGCGATTGAATTCCTTTCAGTTCCTTGGGTTCGAGGTTCACCAAAATGCTCACCTGCCGACCAATCACTTCTTCCGGACTGTAATATTCGGCAATACCCGAAACCACGGTTCGCTTGTCGATTCCGGTGTCGATGGTCAGTTTCAATAGTTTTTTTGTTTTGGGCACACGTTCAGCTTCCAGAATGGTTCCGGTTCGGATATCCATTTTGTTGAAATCGTCGAATGTGCAGTTTTCTTTGGCCTGTGAAACCTGGGCATTGGCCACTTCATTGGCTTTTTTGGTAGCCAACAGTTTATTCACCTGAAATTCCATCACCTCATCTTCAATCTTTTCAAACAGCAATTCCGGAGTATTGGTTTGATGACCAACCAGCAGCAAATCAGTTCGTCCAAGGTTGCTCCAGTTCAGTTCGTCCATGTTCAGCCAAACGCGTAATTTATCCATGCTGAATGGCAGGAAAGGTGCGAAGATAATGGTCAGGTTGGCGGTAATCTGCAGACAGACATTCATGATAGTTTCCACGCGAAGAGGATCAGTTTTTACGGTCTTCCATGGTTCAGCATCAGCGAGGTATTTATTGCCTAAACGAGCCAGATCCATGGCATATTTCAGCGCTTCACGGAAACGGTATTGCGAAATGCTTTTTTCGACTTCAGCTTTGATGACTGAAATCTCAGCTAAAGCAAGTTGGTCGGTTTCAGTAAGAACCCCGGAAGCCGGAACTTTTCCATCGTAATATTTTTGGGTCAGAACCAATGCGCGGTTCACAAAGTTGCCCAGCACGGCAACCAGTTCGTTGTTATTGCGGGCTTGAAAATCTTTCCAGGTAAAATCATTGTCTTTGGTTTCAGGAGCATTGGCAGTAAGTACATATTTCAATACATCTTCCTTACCTGGAAATTCTTCGAGGTATTCGTGCAGCCATACAGCCCAGTTGCGCGAAGTGGAGATTTTGTCACCTTCCAGATTCAGGAACTCATTAGCCGGAACATTTTCAGGTAAAATATACGAACCTTCGGCCTTCAGGATGATAGGAAAAATGATACAATGGAACACGATGTTGTCTTTTCCAATGAAATGCACCAGTTTAGTTTCCGGATCTTTCCACCACTTTTCCCATTCAGGAGACCATTCTTTGGTTGCCGAAATATATCCAATCGGTGCATCGAACCAAACATACAGCACTTTTCCGTCAGCTCCTTCCACCGGTACCGGAATACCCCAGTCGAGGTCGCGTGTTACGGCGCGAGGCTGCAAACCACCGTCGATCCACGATTTGCACTGGCCATAAACATTCGACTTCCATTCTTTGTGTCCTTCTAAAAGCCAGACTTTAAGCCATTCTTCGTATTGATCAAGGGGTAAAAACCAGTGTTTGGTTTCTTTCAGTTCCGGAACGTTTCCGCTGATCATCGATTTCGGGTTGATCAGTTCGTTCGGGCTGAGGGCACTTCCGCAGCTTTCGCACTGGTCGCCATAGGCTTTTTCAAATCCGCATTTCGGGCAAGTTCCGGTGATGTATCGGTCGGCCAGAAATTGCTTGTTTTCGGCATCGTAATATTGTTCGGATGTTTTTTCAATGAATTTTCCTTCCTGATAAAGTTTCAGGAAAATGTCGGAAGCTGTCTGATAATGAATCGGATCGCTGGTCCGTGCGTAAATGTCGAACGAAATTCCGAATCGCTGGAACGAATCTTTTATCATGCCGTGGTACTTGTCCACGATATCCTGAGGCGTAACTCCTTCATTTTTAGCTTTCAGTGTGATTGGTACACCGTGTTCGTCGGAACCGCCGATAAAAGCCACTTCCTGGCCGTTCATGCGCAGGTAACGGGCATAAATATCGGCTGGAACATACACGCCGGCGAGGTGGCCGATATGAACCGGACCGTTGGCATACGGCAAAGCCGAAGTAATGAGGGTACGTTTAAAGTCAGTCATTGCAATTGATTTTATTGAGGGAGACAAAGATAGTTGATTTTTTGAGCGAAAGGAAGGAGTGTTTAGACCCATGAATCATAGTAATCAAACCGCTTTGGCATCTGTACCAATGAACTTGCTGATCGAAGGCACGTTCAACAGTTTTTGCCTTGTATTTGGCGCCAATATTAATTCCTTTTCTGAATAGACTAAAGATTCGAGTGGAATTCCAAGATACTCATGCAACAAGGCAATTGTCTTGAGATTCAGGGGCCTTTTGCCATTCAGAACTTCAGAAATTCTTGTTTTACCTCCAAACAATGGGGCAATATCACTTTGCCTGAGGTTCATTTGTTCCATTCTGAAAAGGATAGCTTCTATTGGTGTAGGAGCTTCTCCGGGATAAACTTCCCTTTCATATTTTTCAACAAGCATTGATAAGAGTTCTAACTCTTCACCTTCTGCGCTATTGGATTCAAAAGGTTCTTCTGAGCTGTTTATCAGGTTATATATCTGCGCACAGGCTTCGTTATATTCAGCTTCTGTTTTAATTATCTTAGTCTTCATATCTTATCATTTTTGCATCTTTCTGGTCATATTCCTGATGGATTCCGAACCACACGACAAAGACCAACTTAATTTTAAATTCTATATCAACAATTAGTCGAAACTCATTGCCTTTTATATTGAAAACCACGCGCTTTGAAGTCAATACACTGGCAAAGCCGTATCTCTGTTTTAGTTCCTGAGCATTGTTCCAATCGGAGTATCGTACCTCATAAATCCATGATTTAACTGAACTTTCAGCCTGCTTGTATTTCTCAAGCCTACAGAACTCAATCAATGTCTTTTCTTTGATGATTCTCATGTTCTGCAAAGATAAATAAAGTTACCATATTTGGTAACAGTTGTTGTTTTTTTTGTAAATGACTATTTACTTCTTGAAAACCTGAAAAATATCATTAGTTTTACTCGCTTTTTAAGAAAGATATGTACAAATCACCACTATACGGAAAAGAATGGAACTGGCGTAACATTAAAATGGAAACGCGGGAATCACATATTGTTTTGCGGTCGTAGTGGCCGGAAAAAGGGATTTTCTGCGTTTATGCAGCAAGTCCCTTTTTTATTAAAAGCCCCCTAATTCCCCCATTGGGGGACTTTAAGGAAAGTTGAAAATGATGTTTTGTGAATAATCATTAATCTTTAAATACTTAAATCATCATGGCCAGACAAAAAAAGATCTATCTCGACGAATCAGAAATGCCCAAACAATGGTATAACCTTGCTCCCGATCTTCCAACCCCATTAAATCCTCCACTGGGTCCCGACGGAAATCCTGTTCGTCCTGAAATGCTTGCTCCCGTTTTCCCAATGAACCTGATCGAACAGGAAGTTTCGCAGGCACGCTGGATCGACATTCCGGAAGAAATCCGTCAAATTTTGATGCAATGGAGACCAAGTCCGCTGATTCGTGCCTACGAACTCGAAGCTGCTCTGGGAACTCCGGCAAAAATCTATTATAAAAACGAAGGTGTTTCGCCTGCAGGAAGTCACAAACCCAATACTGCCGTTCCTCAGGCCTGGTACAACAAACAATTCGGGATCAAAAAACTGGTTACCGAAACCGGTGCAGGTCAGTGGGGATCAGCCCTTTCATACGCCTGTGCCCAGATTGGCGGTATCGAATGTAAAGTTTACATGGTTCGTGTGAGTTTCGATCAGAAACCTTTCCGCAAAATACTGATGCAAACCTGGGGAGGAAAATGCGTTGCAAGTCCGAGTATGGATACCCAGGCTGGCCGGGATATTCTGGCTGAATTTCCGGATACACCCGGAAGTTTGGGAATCGCAATTTCCGAAGCCATTGAAGAAGCAGTGAGCGATCCAACCGGAAAAACCCGCTACGCTTTGGGTTCTGTATTGAACCACGTGATGTTGCACCAAACCATCATCGGCCTGGAAGCCAAAAAGCAGCTGGCAAAAGTCGGCATCAAAAAACCGGATATCGTGATTGGCTGCTGCGGTGGTGGGAGTAATTTCGCCGGACTTTCATTTCCTTTCATGTACGATAAAATTAACGGAGCCGATATTCAGATTATCGGGGCAGAACCATTCTCATGCCCAACCCTGACCAAAGCTCCGTTTATTTATGATCATGGCGATGTGGCCAAAATGACTCCCCTGATGGCCATGCACAGTTTGGGACACAACTTTATTCCTGCCCCGATCCATGCCGGCGGTTTACGCTATCATGGTATGTCACCGCTTGTAAGTGCTTCCCTGCGCGACGGATTAATGGAAGCGCAGGCTATCCACCAGAGCGAATGTTTCGAAGCCGGATTGCTTTTCCTGAGAACTGAAGGGATCATTCCTGCTCCTGAAACCACCCATGCCATTGCTGCTACCATTCGCGAAGCATTAAAAGCCAAGGAAGAAGGCAAGGAAAAGGTAATCCTTTTCAACTTCAGTGGTCACGGTTTGATGGATTTGGTTGGTTACGACAAATATATGACTGGTCAACTGTCTGACTATGAATATCCTGAACACGAAATTGAAGCTAACTTGGCAAAATTGGTAGGTTATCCAATGCCAAAATAAGGAACTTTCAAACACACGGGGTGACTTAAAGTCACCCCGTGTGTAAAACGAACAGATAAAACCTTAGGTGTCTTCGAACATTTAAGGTTTTTTTTTGTATTAACTTCATATCGTCCAAAACAAAGCTTCGTTATGACAAAAAAACATCAAAACGACACCATCAATTGGGGGACTATCTGGAACTTGAAGAACCTTATTCAAATTGTTGTGGGATGTAGTCTGGCTGTATTTGCCATGAAAGGATTTATGATACCCAACCAGTTTATGGATGGGGGCGTTACCGGGGTTTCTCTTTTGCTTCACGAAGTTTATGACTTCAATATCAGCATGTTAATTCTTGTTTTTAACCTTCCATTTATTTACCTGGGTTTTAGAAGAATCGGAAAAACCTTTGCCGTTCAAACAACACTTGCTGTAATCTTACTTGCTCTTGGATTGTTTTTTATTGATATTGAACCTGTTACCAAGGACAAACTGCTCATTGCCATTTTCGGAGGAGCCCTGATTGGAACCGGTGTCGGCATGGTTATCAGATGTGGCGGAGTCATTGACGGAGCTGAAGTTATTGCCGTATTTACCAAAAGAAGAACCGGATTTTCAAACAGTGAGATTATTCTACTTTTTAATACGTTCATTTTCGCCGGAGCCGCATTCCATCTTGGTTTGGAATCTGCTATGTATTCACTCATCACTTATTTTGCTGCTACCCGGGCAACGGATTATGTGGTCGATGGTATTGAGCAATATACCTCGATAAATATTATTTCAGCACAACACGATAAGGTCAAGGAATTTTTGGTCAATGAATTAGGTAAAGGCATTACAGTTTATAAGGGAGAAAGAGGTTATCTGCCAGGCAGTTTCGATGTAAAAAGCGATTGCGAAATCATCGTTACCATTGTTACCCGTCTGGAGATTAATCAGATTCAGGATTCCATTATGGAAATCGATCCCAAAGCATTTATTTATATTCAAAGCATCAACGAGGCATCCGGAGGAATTTTAAAAGAAAAAGGACATGCAAAATAAGCCGCTCATGCAAGATTTTGTTCTCAACTTGTTGAAAAACAATCTCCCGGAAAAATACTATTATCACAATCCAGAACACACCTTGTATGTTCAGGAAAAAGTCCTCGAAATTGGCCGTCACGAACAGTGCACTGACGAGGAACTTCAGTTATTAAGCATTGCGGCATTGTGGCATGATACTGGCTATATTAAGATGTACGGCAATCACGAAGAACAAAGCAGTTTGTTAGCCAGGAAACACCTTCCGGAGTATGGATTCTGTTCTTATGATATTGATCTGATCTGTGGCATGATCATGGCCACCAAAATACCACAATTGCCTCAAACAAAATTAGAAGAAATCATTGCTGACGCTGATCTTGAATACCTCGGATCTGAATCTTTTGAGATCAAAGCGGTGAGTTTATTTCATGAAATGCATTCAATGAACCCTTCCATAACTCCAGCCAAATGGAATGAGATGCAAATTTCATTTATTAAGCAACACTACTACTTTACACGGTATTGCATTGAAAACAAGGAACCCGTTAAACAAATACATTTAGACAAACTGATTCATAGCGAGATATAAACTTTTCGCAGAAGATTTTGTTGTATTAAATTGGAAGAGCCTGAATTTCAAAATACAGCAAACACTGATGTCACGATTAACTAAACTTGCTGCAATCTTAACTGGTGATCCTTACGAATACTCTGAAATTTGCTCTGTTATTGAACTTGCATTTTTTTTCATTTAAAACAAGATATTAGAATCTTAATAAATTCTATTTTAATTTACTTCTGGATTAAAACTAATATACATGAAAAAATCAATCCTGATCGCCTTGTTATTTTGTTTCAAAATAGCTGCAGCTCAAAAAAGCAATTACGATGCACTGATCAGATCTTCTACTGATAAAATAGAACAGAAAGTAATTGACTGGCGGCACGATTTTCATCAAAATCCGGAACTGGGAAACCACGAAACCAGAACATCGGCAATCATCGCCAAACATTTGCAATCATTGGGTCTTGAAGTCAAAACAGGTGTAGCGGTAACCGGTGTGGTCGGTATTTTAAAAGGTGATAAACCGGGTCCGGTAATTGCACTTCGGGCAGATATGGATGCCCTGCCAGTAACTGAAAGAAATGATCTGCCTTTTGCATCAAAAGTAACGACTGTCTATAACGGAAAGGAAACAGGAGTTATGCATGCCTGTGGGCATGATGCCCATGTGGCGATTCTGATGGGTGTTGCAGAGGTTTTATCCGGAATGAAAAAAGACTTGAAAGGTACCGTGAAATTTATATTTCAACCCGCCGAAGAAGGTGGACCGAAAGGGGAAGAATTTGGGGCTGAACGGATGGTGAAAGAAGGTGTGCTGGAAAATCCAAAAGTGGAGGTGATTTTCGGATTACATATGGATGCCCTTCTGGAGACAGGCAAAATATCCTTTCATCCGGGAGCTGCCATGGCCGGTACCGGTGATCTGAAGATTACAGTCAAAGGAAAACCTTCCCATGGTTCACAGCCCTGGTTGTCCGTTGATCCGATTGTTGTTTCAGCAGAAATCATCAACAGTTTGCAAACCATTGTTAGCCGTAATGTAAACCTGACTGAAAATCCTGCAGTGGTTACCATTGGCGCCATTAACGGAGGTAATCGCTTTAATATTATTTCGGAACAGGTTGAAATGCTTGGAACAATCCGGACTTTTAGCGATGCTGATGAAACGATGGTGTTCAACCGCGTCAGGCAGGTTTCGGAGAAAACTGCTGAAGCAGCCGGAGCAACTGCTTTGGTCGAGTTGCCATACTCGGTTCACTATCCGGTTACTTTTAACAACGAAGCCCTCGCCACGGCTATGCTTCCTTCTCTTCAAAAATCTGCAGGAGCAGATAATCTGGTGCTAAGACCGGCAAAAACAGGTTCCGAAGATTTTTCATTCTATGCACAGAAGGTTCCCGGCCTGTTCTTTTTTCTTGGCGGATTACCCAAAGGAAAAGATGCCAAAACTGCCGGTCCACATCATACTCCCGAATTCATAATTGACGACAGTTCTTTTAAAACCGGCGTGATCGCCTTCTGCAATCTGGTATTTGATTATCCGGAACTGAAGCAAAAATAGGTTAAAATGAAAGCAAAATCAATCAAAGGTAATTCCACAGAGGAAATTAAAACCGCATTTGAGCAAAGCAAGGCTGATGGCTACAAGCCAACCCTGGCCGTTGTATTTATATAACCCACCATTAAAAACAAGATTATGGTTTCAAGTATTCAAAAAGAAAAAGCTGAACAATTCCTGAAATTTCATCATGATCCAAATATTTTGGTGCTATTAAACTCATGGGACGCCGGAAGTTCTAAATTAATAGAAGCTTCTGGCTACAAAGCAATCGCAACAACGAGTATGGGAATAGCTGCCTCTTTAGGTTATCCCGATTGCGAGATTATAACATTGCCGGAAATGATCGGAGCGATAACGGGAATCGTAAATGCGGTACAAGTTCCGGTAACGGTGGACATTGAAGCCGGATATGGAAATAATATCAATGAAATAATTGAGTCGGTTAAGAAGATCATTGCCACCGGAATTGTTGGAATAAACATTGAAGACAGCATTGGTTTAAGTCCTGAATTAATTGATGAGATGGAATTTTGTGAACGGATATCAGCGATTCGTGCATTATCAGATTCACTTGGCTTTCATCTAATAATAAATGCAAGGACAGATTCATTTTATACATCTTCAGGTACAAACCGCGAAAAATTGGCTGAATCTATCAAGCGTGGCAATAAATACCGGGAAGCTGGTGCCGACTGCATATTTGTGCAACCTGTATGTGAAAAAGAAACGATTGCGACATTGGTTAAGGAAATTAATGCCCCAATAAATATTCTTTCAAACCCTGGAATTGGTGCAGGAATACTCCCTCCATCTGTTCGGGAACTGCAGGATTTGGGTGTCGCCCGTTTAAGCCTGGGTTCAGGGTTGATGAAAGCTACTTTGGCTTTAATAAAAAAAGTAGCCGACGAACTTTCGGAAAAAGGAACTTACACGGTTTTATTAGATGCTCTTACACCCCTTCCCGACACTGCATTGGCCTATAAAATGGCAACAAGGTTAAATCAATAAGATAACAATGAACCAGAACCTCCAAAAGATCGCCGATTATATTCAGCAAGCCGAACAATTTACGACCAATGAAAAAGCTACGCTAACCAAAGCTGTTGCTGATGCCGACAAAGAATTGGCCATCACAGCCTTCAAACTTGACCGCACCGAGAAAGTCAAACGCACCGCGGCCATTCTTCTGGAGGAAACCATCGAAGAACTGGAGCAGAAACGAAAAGCTGTTGAGGAACAAAACCGGGATCTCGAAATTGAAGCATCGTTGGAACGGGTTAGGGCGGTTGCATTGAGTTTGCAGAATCCTTCCGAAATGGCTGAAGTTTGCCGTATTATTTCTGAACAGTTGGAGTTTCTGAAGGTAAAAGATATCAGGAATGTACAAACAGCAGTAATTGATGAATCGAAAGGCACTTATGTCAATTATGAATATTACGCCCGCCATGATAAGCTTTTAATTACTGAGGTGAGTTATAAAACGCATCATTTGCAGGAAGAATTTGCCCTGCGGATGCTTAAGGGTGCAGGAGAATTCTTTTCAACTTCTTTAAAAGGTCAGGAAGTCAAAGATTGGTACGAATATCAGAAAACAACCAATCAGTTTGCTGATGCCTTTTTGGAAGATGCACAAACACTCAATTATTATATGTTCTCATTGGGTCCGGTAGCTTTGGGCATTTCAACTTATTCGCCTCTGATTGATGAAGAAATTAAGCTTTTCAAACGATTCCGCAATGTTTTTGAGCTGGCATATCGAAGGTTTCTGGATATTCAAAAAGCCGAAGCACAGGCACACGAAGCACAGATTCAACTTGCATTGGAACGGGTTCGGGCCAGAACCATGGCTATGCAGCAAAGTGATGAGCTATCAGAAACAGTAACTGTTCTTTTTCATCAGTTCAATGCTTTGGGAGAAAGTCCGGAACGTATGGCTATTGAAATTGTGAATGAAAAGGAAAATGTATTTGAGATATGGGCCACTCAGCACGGCGGATCGCAATTGAACCGGGTATTTAAGGCTTCATTGGACGAACCACATGTGATGCAAAAAATGTACAAGGCATGGAAAGAGCAAACAAAATCAATCACCATTGATTTACAGGGAAAAGAACTGGAAGCATATTTTCAGTACCTTAAAAAAGAAGGATTGCCGGTGCAACGAGAGATTTTTGGTACAAGAAGGGTCCAGAATGTGGCAACATTTTCAAAAGGAATACTAACTATTATTACACCGGAGCCCAAGCCACAAGCGACTATTGATTTATTAGAAAGGTTTGCTGCTGTATTCGAGCAAACCTACACCCGCTTTCTCGATCTCCAAAAAGCAGAAGCTCAGGCACGCGAAGCACAGATTGAAGCGGCTTTGGAAAAAGTTCGCGGCAGGGCGATGGCCATGCACAACAGCAATGACGTTTCGGTTACGGCCAGCCTGGTATTTACTGAGTTGAGAAAACTTGGTATTAATCCGGTACGGTGCGGCGTTGGCCTTCTCGTTAATGGAAACCCCAAAGCTCAATTGTATTCTGCCACTTCATCAGCCGACGGCGACAGCCTTTCATTGGTGGGATGGGTTGAATTATCGGGGCATCCGGTATTACAAGGCATATACGATAACTGGTTAAAACAGGAAGACTATTTTCCGGAGTTGACGGGTGAACAACTCAAATTGTATTACGAAAAGCTGTTATCGGGTCTGTCTCTTCCTTCAGTACCCGATTGGACAAAAGGTGAAAAACAGTATGGACATTTCCTTACTTTTTCTGTTGCAAGTTTATACGCATGGTCAGACACACCCTATGATGAATCAGAAATAAAAATCCTGAAACGATTTGCTTCTGTTATCGACCTTACGTTCAGGCGATACATCGAATTACAAAAATCTGAAGGACAGGCCAAAGAAGCGATCAAAGCCTCGTCGCTCGACCGTGTCCGTGCCGAAATTGCGTCCATGCGTTCGGTTGACGATCTCCAACGCATTACCCCCATCGTTTGGCACGAACTCATTACGTTGGGCGTACCTTTTGTTCGCTGCGGAATTTTTATTATGAATGAATCAACTGTTCATATTCAGGCGTTTCTTTCGACTCCAGATGGTCATTCACTGGCCGCCCTCGATTTGCCTTTTGAATCCAGCGAACTAACCAAAAACTTGGCAAATAACTGGCGGAATGGTCTGATTTTCAAGACACATTGGAATAAAGTGGAATTTCTTCAATGGATGCAATCCATGGTCAGTGAGGGGCAGGTTCAGAATACCGAAACCTATCAGGGCGCGTCCGCGCCACCCGAATCGCTCGATCTGCATTTTGTTCCTTTCGCACAGGGCATGCTTTACGTCGGAAATATTCTGCCACTCACCAACGACGAACTCGATTTGGTAAAGTCTCTGGCTGAAGCATTTTCCATTGCCTATGCTCGGTACGAAGATTTTAAAAAACTGGAAATAGCTAAGCAAAGTATTGAAACAACCTTATCGGAACTGAAAGCCGCTCAATCACAATTGGTACAATCCGAAAAGATGGCTTCATTGGGCGAACTCACCGCCGGAATTGCCCACGAAATCCAGAATCCTTTGAATTTTGTCAATAATTTCTCGGAGGTAAATTCGGAGTTGATTGCTGAAATGAAAGAAGAAATTGAGAAGGGAAATCTGGAAGAAGTGAAAACATTGGCCAATTGCATTGCTGATAACGAACAAAAGATAAACCACCATGGCAAGCGTGCCGATGCCATTGTAAAAGGAATGTTGCAACATAGTAGAATCAGTTCAGGTGTGAAGGAACCTACCAACATTAATGCTTTGGCCGATGAATATTTGCGCCTGGCTTACCATGGACTTCGGGCAAAAGACAAATCATTTAATGCTACCATGAAAACCGATTTTGATGAAAGTATCGGCAACATCAACATCATTCCACAGGATATTGGCAGGGTAATTTTGAACCTGATTACCAATGCGTTTTATGTGGTAAATGAAAAGAAGCAGCAGCTTGCCAAAGACCTGACAGGTTTTCAAAACCTGACAGGTCTGAACGGCTACGAACCAACTGTTTCAGTAAGCACAAAAAAGATTAACGGCAAAGTCGAAATAAGAGTGGTTGACAACGGCAATGGTATTCCTCAAAAAGTACTGGATAAAATCTTTCAACCCTTCTTCACCACAAAACCAACTGGTGAGGGAACCGGACTGGGGTTGAGTTTGAGTTATGATATTATTAAAGCGCATGGTGGAGAGTTGAAGGTGGAGACGAAAGAGGGTGAAGGTTCTTCTTTTATAATACAAATCCCTTGTAATTGATTTACTGTAATCCGGTATGAAAAAAGATATTGCTAAAGTCCTGTATAAACCGATTCTGATGTTTGTCAGTGTTCAGGTAATGCTTTTATCATGCACAAAAACGGACAGAAAGCAGGCTGCTTTTTCAAACAATAAGGTTAGTCATGCTCCCATGCACGTAACCATAGTGGCCAATCTTCCTGCCAGCGCAAGACCCCAGGAAATCTTTCTGTCCGAAACTCCCAGTCCTTTGAAGGTAACTATACCTGTGAAGGAAGGTAATCACTATATAGTCGAAAATGCAGTGGAATCGGAAATAATACAATTGTTTCCTCCGGTAAAACATTTATTCATCGATCCGCTTAATAACCTGCCTATTGCCCCCGAAGCTCAGGGTACAGCCTTTTTCACCACATACGATACTGAAGACGGACTGGCCCTTGACGCAATTCTATGCAGCATGGAAGATAAAAATGGAAATCTCTGGTTTGGAACCGCTGGCGGTGGAATAAGCAAATATAATGGTAAATATTTTTTAAACTATACCACAGTCCAGGGCTTGGCATTCAACACCGTTAATGTTATCTATGAAGACAAAGCCGGCAATATATGGTTTGGAACTTCAGGTGGCGGTGTCAGCAAGTTCGATGGTAATTCGTTTGTAAACTATTCCACAGGACAAGGCCTGGCTAATAATTCAGTTTCATCGATACTGGAAGATGAAAAGGGGAATTTCTGGTTTGGTACTGCCGACGGACTAAGCAAATTTGACGGTAAATCATTTATTACTCTTACTACAGCTAATAATAGCGTTTGGAGCATTACCGAAGATAAAACCGGAAATCTTTGGGTCGGAACAACCGGAGGAGTATGTAAATATAACGGAAAAACATTTGTTAATTATACCACGGCACAGGGACTTACATCCAATGCCGTAGTGTGTATGATTCAGGACAAGAGTGGAAATTTCTGGTTTGGCACACGAGATGGCGGAGTTAGTAAATTCGATGGAAAATCGTTTGTGAATTTTACCACCTCACAAGGGCTTGCCGGGAATAAGGTTGTAAATATCATGGAAGACAGATCCGGAAACCTTTGGTTCGCGACATATGGACATGGTGTCAGTAAATACGATGGAAAAACATTTGTAAATTTCAATACAATTCAGGGACTGGCAGGAAATGTTGTTGCCGGCATTACAGAAGATAAAACCGGAAGTATCTGGTTCGGCACTTATGGAGCCGGCATAAGCAAATACAATGGTAAATCATTTGTGAATTTCACAACCGCGCGTGGGCTGGCAAATAATGTCGTTAGGAGCATTGCTGAGGATAAATCGGGGAATCTCTGGTTTGGTACCAATGGAGGCGGGATATGTGAATATGACGGTAATTCGTTTACTAATTTCACAACTGCCCAGGGTTTGGCTAATAACCTTTGCTATTGCATCACAGAAGACAAAGCGGATAACATCTGGTTTGGAACTTTAGGAGGAGGACTTAGTAAATATGACGGGAAATCTTTTACAAATTATACCAAAACGCAGGGTTTGGCATCCAATGATATTATTAGTCTTTTCGAGGATAATCAGGGAAACCTCTGGATAGGAACAAACGGTGGCGGTGTTAGTAGATTCAATGGAAAATCGTTTGTGAATTTCACTACCGCCCAGGGGTTGGCTGATAATACAGTACAGTGCATTGCGGAAGATAAATCGGGCAACCTATGGTTTGGAACGAATGCAGGAGTCAGTCAATACGATGGAAAAACATTTGTGAATTATAATACTGAACAGGGTTTGGCGAATAATATTATCAACAGTATTACCATTGATAGAAGTGGCAATCTCTGGATTGGCACCGAGGAAGGATTGAGCCTGATCAGAAGCAATATTTTAAACGGGTCCAACAGTGGCGGAATAGGAAAGGAGATTTCTGTCGGGCAAATATTCCAAAATTTTACAACTAACGACGGGCTTCCAGACAATTATGTAACACAGGTAGTTCAGGAAAATCAAAACAAATTGTATGTAGGGACGAACCTTGGAATATGCGAGTTAATAGCTGAGAATTTAAGTGATAATCAAAAGGAATGGAAGGTTGGCAAAACATTTAATTCACATACAGGCTATCCTGTAAAAGATGTGAATGCCGGTCAGAATACCATGTTTAAAGACAGCAGAGGCATTATATGGATTGGGACAGGTTCGGATAAAACAGGACTGGTACGATTTAATCCTTCTGAAATTCATGAAAACCGCAGACCTCCATTGCTTGAAATTCATAACATTAAAATAAATAATGAACCAGTTTCCTGGTACAACTTACTTTCTTCGCAAAAAAGAAACGCAAATGTTTCAGGCGCAGAAAGTATTACAGCCCAATCATGCAAAATGGAAGAAATAGCAACATTCGGAAAAGTACTGAATGAAGCCGGGAAAATTTCCATGATTCAGAAGTTCAAAGATATTCGTTTTGATGGTATCGATAAATGGTATCCTATACCGCAAAACCTGGTGCTTCCGTATAAAAATAACGATATTAGTTTTGATTTCACTGCAATTGACCCAGGGGAAGGTCCTTTGATTAAGTACCAGTACCAGCTTGAAGGTTCCGATAAGGAATGGAGTTCTTTAAGTAATAAATCATCGGCAAGTTTTGGCAATTTGTTTGAAGGCACATATACTTTCAGGCTCAGGGCTCAAAACATTGATGGTATCTGGGGCAAACAACTCAATTATACTTTTACGGTTTCACCACCCTGGTGGAGAACCTGGTGGGCTTATTTTATATACAGTCTATTGTTTACAGTGATTGTGTTTATAGTGCATCGTTACCAGAAACAGCGGGTCATCCGAATCGAAAGGGGAAAAGCGCAAATCAAGGAACTCGCTCAGGCAAAGGAAATAGAAAAAGCCTATACTGAACTGAAATCCACCCAGGCTCAGCTCATCCAATCCGAGAAAATGGCTTCTCTCGGCGAACTAACTGCCGGTATTGCCCATGAAATTCAAAACCCGCTAAACTTCGTCAACAATTTTTCGGAAGTTAGTATAGAGTTACTTGATGAAATGAAAATAGAGTTGGACCGAGGCAATACCGATGATGCAAAAGAATTGGCCAATGACGTTATACAAAACCTGGAAAAGATAAACCACCACGGCAAACGCGCAGATGCCATTGTAAAAGGAATGTTGCAGCACAGCCGGACCAGTAGCGGGGTGAAAGAACCAACCAGCATCAATGCCTTGGCCGAAGAATATTTACGTTTGGCCTATCATGGTTTGCGAGCCAAAGACAAATCATTCAATGCTACGATGAAGACCGATTTTGATGAAACGATTGGGAACATCAATATCATTCCACAAGATATTGGACGAGTGATTTTGAACTTGATAACTAATGCGTTTTATGCGGTGAATGAAAAAAAAAGAAGTGGTCCCCTAATCCCCGAAGGGGGAATTTATGAGCCGGCTGTAACCGTACGGACTTCTTTGAACCCGCCTTCGGGTGGCAGGGGGGCTGGGATTTTAATTTCTGTTCGGGACAATGGCAACGGCATCCCTGCGAAAGTTCTGGATAAAATCTTTCAGCCATTCTTTACGACCAAACCAACCGGAGAGGGAACAGGTTTGGGACTTTCACTGGCTTATGATATTGTAAAAGCACATGGCGGCGAGTTGAAAGTAGAAACGAAAGTTGGTGAGTTTACAGATTTTGTTATTATCTTGTAGTATCTAAACTAATAGAATAGAAATTATGCCACTTTCTTTCGCACCACTGGTTGTTAGTCTGGTTCTTGCAGAACGTTTCCGAAGATATATACGTGCAAATTCGCTTCAGCAATGGGCGAAGCCACTTAAATATGCCGTAGCTTTTTCTGTTTTTCTTATCTCGGCTGAAGCAGTTTTTTCTGCTTTTGAAATCACAAAATGGATTTGGCATGTATACCTGATTGCGATGATTGTCTTTTCGCTGCAACAGAAAGAATTACGGGTGTTACGAATGTTTATAGCAGCCTTTATACCATACGAAATCATTTCGCTGTGCAGTGATTTAACTCAGTTGATAAGTACTTCGCTATTTGATACTTATAAGGGATATTTTGAAACTGCAACTTCGCTTTCGTATATCTGGATGGCTGCTACCTTATTCAGTCAAAACAGGCAATTTAAAGCAGCTGAGAAGGAAAGGATTAAAAGGCAGCATGAAGATGAAATTAACAGGGCAATAGCCATTCGAAAGGTTGAACTTGAAGGATTAGTCGTTGAACGAACCGCAGAGCTTACACAGCAGAAAGAGGAACTGGAACTTGCACTGAATGA
Source organism: Bacteroidia bacterium (assembly GCA_037143155.1). Classification (GTDB taxonomy): domain Bacteria; phylum Bacteroidota; class Bacteroidia; order Bacteroidales; family Prolixibacteraceae; genus Aquipluma. The sequence continues at coordinate 11,910 of JBAWZG010000004.1, read as the reverse complement.
ATTACGCAGTACCCAATCCCAACTGATTCAATCCGAGAAAATGGCTTCTCTCGGCGAACTAACTGCCGGAATTGCCCACGAGATTCAAAATCCGCTCAACTTCGTTAATAATTTTTCGGAAGTAAATTCAGAGTTGATTGCTGAAATGAAAGAGGAAATTGAAAAGGGAAATTTGGAAGAAATCAGAGTTCTTGCCAACGATATTGCTGATAACGAACAAAAGATAAACCACCATGGCAAACGTGCCGATTCCATTGTAAAAGGCATGCTTCAACATAGCCGCAGTAGCAGTGGAGTGAAAGAACCAACCAATATCAATGCTTTGGCTGATGAATATTTACGTCTGGCTTATCATGGATTACGTGCAAAAGACAAATCATTCAATGCCACCATGAAAACCGATTTTGATGAAACGATCGGGAATATCAATATCATACCACAAGATATCGGAAGGGTGATTCTGAATTTAATTACCAATGCATTTTACGCCGTTAACGAAAAGAAGCACCAACAGACCAAAGACCTGTCAGGTGGTGAAAACCTCACAGGCATGAATGGCTATGAACCAACGGTTACCGTAAGTACCAAGAAAACAATTAATAAGGTTGAGGTGTTTGTGCATGATAATGGCAATGGAATTCCTCAATCGGCATTGGACAAAATATTCCAGCCTTTTTTTACAACTAAACCAACAGGCGAAGGAACCGGATTGGGATTGTCGATGAGTTATGACATTGTCAGAGCTCATGGAGGTAAGATAAATGTAGAAACGAAGGAAGGTGAAGGATCGGAGTTTGTAATTGAGATACCAGTTTAAAAAAAGTAATGGCAGTCTAATAACAGGAAGTTTATGAGAAACCGGCATTCTGCTTACATATTTCTTTTTCTTTTGATGCTTTCAGAAGTTAGTAATGCTCAAATCCAGCAGGTCGACTTCAATCCCATTCTGGGAAATGACGGGATTTCACTTGGCAAAATAAATAGTATTACACAAGATTCGCAAGGCTATATCTGGCTCTCCGATCAGGATAACGGATATATTATTCGTTACGATGGATTGAGGATGACAAGCTACAAGCCCGATCTTAAAAATCCGAATTCATTGGGTGGAAACTATCCTGAATACCTGTTTGCCGATTCCACCGGTATACTTTGGATTGGATTCTATGGAACCGGACTCGACCGCTTCGATCCTGAAACAGGAAATTTTACCCATTTCCGATATAAAAAAGATGATCCCTCAAGTTTGAGTAGCGATACCGTTGCATCAGTATTGATGGATCATGATGGAAATCTTTGGGTTGGTACTTATGGTGGCTTAAATCTTCTGGACCAGAAAACCGGAAAATTCACTCGTTTTTCTCATTCAGAAAGTGATCCGGCCAGCCTCAGCTGCAATAAAATCAGGGCAATTTACGAAGATCGTAAAAAGACACTTTGGATCGGGACTGGAAATCCTTTTGTAGGAAATACTGATGGTGGTCTCAACCGTTTCGATCCGAAAACCGGAAAATTCACCCGTTTTATGCATGATCCGTCAGATCCCAATAGCTTGATCAACAATAAGGTCAGGGCAATTTTTGAAGACAGCAGAGGAACTTTCTGGATAGGCGCTGCCGGTACTGACGGATTGCTCACGATGGACCGTGCGAAAGGAACATTTATCAGGCATCCTTATAATCCCCAAAAACCGGATCAACTCAGCCGCCCGCCTGTAAAAGAAGGAGATAAATTCGACCACATCACGTTTATTACCGAAGACGGACTCGGAGCAATCTGGATCGGGACTTTTTCTGAGGGAATTTTAAAGTACGATCCTGCAAAACAAATCCTGACACGTTTTTATGGTGATGGAAATAAATCTTCCGGATTCAAAGATCAAAGCGGTTGGTGCACGCTCGTTTCAAAAGATGGAGTAATTTGGATAAGCACACAGGAAAAAAACCTGTATCGCGTTGATCCTTACCGGAATACCATCCCTCATTTTAAGTCTGTTCCTGCAACTTGTTTTTATACTGATTCAACGAATGTTCTTTGGTATGGAACCGGAAACGAAGGACTTTTCTGTAAAGATTCCAAAACAGGACTCATTCATCAATTTAAAAATGATCCTCACGATAATAACAGTCTGATTTCAAATCGTGTCAATGATATTATTAAGGAGCCCGGAGGCGATCTCTGGATAAGTATGTGGACCGGAGGCCTTAACCGGATGGATAAAAAAACCAAGAAGTTAACGCGCTATATGCACGATCCGAAAAACAATAAAAGTTTGATTTCGGATAATGTGGTTACGATTTACCTGGATAGGGAATTGAATCTCTGGTGTGGTACGACCGATGGATGCGATGTGTTGGATCGAAAGACCGGCTTTTTTAAACATTATCTGAATAATCCAAAAGATACAAACAGCATTAGCCGAAGTGCGACAACCTGTTTTTTGGAAGATTCTAAAAATAATTTTTGGGTAGGAACCTGGAATGGAGGTGGTATAAACAGGTTGGACCGCAAAACCGATCAATTTAAACATTACCTGTTTGATGAATTTGTCAATAGCATATTTGAAGATTCAAAAGGTGTAATCTGGGTAGGAACTAACAGCGGACTTTTTCAATACGACCGCAAAACAGATAGATTCTCTTTGCTCGATGAAAAAAGTATCGGATTTAACATTCCTAATGCATGGGGAATTGTTGGAGATAATCAGAATAACCTGTGGTTTGGATCATCACTCGGAATCATCAGGTTAAGTGAGAACAGGGACAAAACAATAATCTACGGAAAGAAAAATGGTGTCACCGGAAGTTCGCTTTCCTGGAAGAGTTTTTTGGGAAATAATGGAGAAATCTACTTCGGAAATGAGAATGGTTATTTTTCTTTCAAGGCTGAAGAACTGAATTTCAATGCTATTCCTCCAGTGATTTCGATCAATTCATTTTGGATTAATGGCAAACCAATTAAACCAGTTTCCGGCGGGCCATTTCCGGTTCCCTTGTCCAAAGTGAAGAGTATTGATTTGGGTTATGACCAAAATGTGTTCTCTTTTGGACTGACTGCAATCGATTACGGTAATCCGGATGATAACCGGATTTTATACCAGCTCATCGGCTCTGATCGCGATTGGAACATTCTGGGAGCTGACGGAAGAGCCTCTTATTTTAATGTGCCGCCTGGAAAATATAATCTCCGGATCAAAGCCATAAACAGCAACAATGGTGTTTGGGCTGAAAAATCGCTTGAACTGATCATTTCTCCGCCATTTTGGAAAACATGGGTAGCCTATTGCCTCTACGGATTATTGTTTATTGCCGCAGTAATTGGAATCGATCGGTTCCAGCGGAGACGATTGTTAGAGGCAGAAAGGGAGCGAAACAGAGACCGGGAATTGGCTCAGGCAAAAGAAATTGAAAAAGCTTATACTGAACTTAAAACGACCCAAACCCAACTTATTCAGGCCGAAAAAATGGCATCCCTCGGTGAACTTACCGCCGGAATTGCCCATGAAATCCAGAATCCTTTGAACTTTGTCAACAACTTTTCGGAAGTCAATTTGGAGTTGATTCAGGAAATGAAAGAGGAAATTGAAAAAGGAAATCTGGATGAAGTAAAAGCACTGTCCAACGATATTGCCGATAACGAACAAAAGATCAACCACCATGGCAAACGTGCCGATTCCATTGTAAAAGGAATGTTGCAGCACAGCCGAAGCAGCAGCGGGGTGAAAGAACCAACAAACATCAATGCTTTGGCTGACGAATACTTGCGGTTGGCTTATCATGGTTTACGGGCAAAAGACAAATCGTTCAATGCGACCATGAAAACGGATTTTGATGAAAGCATTGGCAAAATCAACATCATTCCACAGGATATAGGGCGGGTGATTCTGAACCTGATTAACAATGCATTTTATGCAGCCCCCCTGCCCCCCGAAGGGGGGTTCAAAGACCCAAATTACATCCATAAACCAACGGTAACGGTGAAAACTTCTTTCATCCCCCCTTCGGGGGGATCGAGGGGGGCTGTCCTGATTTCTGTGCGCGATAACGGTCCAGGCATTCCACCAAAGATTCTGGATAAAATCTTTCAACCATTTTTTACCACCAAACCAACCGGCGAAGGAACGGGGCTGGGATTAAGTATGAGCTACGACATTATCACCAAAGTTCACGGCGGGGAGCTGAAAGTGGAAACGAAGGAAGGCGAAGGAGCCGAGTTTACGATTATTTTGCCAGTTGTCTGAATCACAGATTGTACAGATTACACAACTACGCAGAAAAAACAGACATGAATAAAGCAGTTTAAATCTGTGATTCTGATAATTTATGATATTTTGAAAACGCATATAGGATTCATATAAACCCAAAAATGAAGACAATGCTTTTTTTAAGCCTCACCCTTCGGGGGAGGTTTGGAGGGGGCTTAAAATATAGATATATGAAAATATTAGTAGTTGACGACGAACGGGATATTCAAACGCTTTTTGAACAGCGGTTCCGAAAAGAAATCAGGGAAAAACTTATTGAATTTGTATTTGCTTTTTCAGGAGAAGAAGCGCTGACTTACCTTCAACAAAATGAGCACGAGGTGGTTATAATATTATCCGATATCAATATGCCGGGAATGAGTGGACTCGAACTCCTGAAACATATCAAGCAGAAATATATGAAGCCGCCACCGGTAGTCATGATGATCACTGCTTATGGCGACTCGGAAAACTACGATACGGCCAAAAAATTAGGCGCGGATGAATTTTTAACCAAACCGGTTGATTTTGCTTTATTAAAAGAAAAATTTAAACAATAAACTCATGGCAAAAATTTTAGTGGCCGACGATGAGGTTGATCTGGAAATGCTGATCAAGCAGAAATTCCGGCAGAAAATACGTGAAAAGCAATATGAATTTGTATTTGCGGTGAATGGTATAGATGCATTGGAAAAAATACAATTACATCCTGATGTGGATATTGTCCTCAGCGACATCAACATGCCCGAAATGGATGGTTTGACTTTGCTCAGCAGACTGGGTGAATCAAGTCCGCTGATCAAATCGGTGATTGTTTCGGCCTACGGTGATATGGAAAACATCCGCACGGCCATGAACCGCGGTGCTTTCGACTTCATCACCAAACCAATCAATTTTGAGGATTTGTCGCTGACCATGGAGAAAACGATCAGACACGTAGCACAAATCCGTGAAACACTTAAAGCAATTCGTGAAAATAGTATCCTGAAAATGTATGTCGATGAAACGGTACTCAATTTCATGGGAAGCCGCGAATTTGAATCTTCTTTAATGGCCAATGAATCGGTTGAGGCATCGATCGTTTTTATTGACATCTGCAGTTTTACTTCCATCAGCGAAAAGGAATCTCCTGATACTGTCGTGAAATTACTGAACAGTTATTTTGAAGTGATGGTGAAGGAGATTATTGCGCAGGGTGGCTACATTGACAAATTCATTGGTGATGCAATCATGGCAGTTTTCCGAGGTGATTATCACCTCGACCGGGCCATTGATGCCGCTCTGGCTGTACGAATGAAAATAAATAATCTGCCCTCATCGTCGCAAAGCGTATCATTTGTGCCTAATGTATCCATTGGCATTAACAGCGGCGAAATGATTTCAGGAAATATTGGTTCAGCCAGTCTCCGCCGCCTGGATTACACCGTAATAGGCGACACCGTAAATACAGCCCAGCGCCTGCAATCTGCCGCCAGTCCGGGGCAAATACTAATCAATGAAAGCTCTTTTAATAAAGTTAAAGAATCTTTCAACTGCCGGAAAGTGGGCGATGCAATTCTGAAGCATAAAGCAGACCAGGTGATTGTCTATGAAGTTTTGGATTAGTCGGGGTAGTTGGCTGCAAGATTACGATGATTTCTATTCCTCAAGGCTAATCTGGTGAATGAATTTCGTCAGATCAACATCCTTTTCCAACCCTAATTTCTTTTTTAAACGGTATTTGTCTTTTCTTACGCTTTCAGGAGAAATACTCAATATGACCGATAGTTGAATAGAGTTGAGATTGGTAAAAATACCCGAAACAATGATCATGTCTTGTTTGGAAAGATGAGGAAATTGTGACATGATGTGAGCTGTAAATTTTGGATAGGCCTGATTAAATTTTAACTGAAAGATCGTCCAGTTGTTCACTAAGACAGACTTATTCCGGATTCTGTTTCTCAGCTTAGTCAAAACCAATCGTTGCTCTTCGGTAATTTCTTCTTTCTGAAGTTCAGTATTCAGTTGTTTTGCCAGAGACTGCATGGTGACATTAATCTCGATTGTTCGAAGTGTTTCCTGCATCAGCTGGGTCTGATTTTCTCTTAACTTCCGCGCTATCTGGTCATTCGTGTCTGATATTTCCCTGATTACATTTCCCTGGCTTTCGAGTTGCCCATTGAGTTCTTCAATTCTTGTGCTTAAATCATTTTCTATTTTTACGATCTGAGCTTTTATCCTTTTCTCGACGGACTGATGCTTTTTTAACCTGATGTTGATTGCCTTCAGCAGTTCATAAACAGTGAATGGTTTGACTAAATAATCATCGGCACCCAATTCCATGCCTTCCCTGAAATTTTTACGTTCGGATAAAGCGGTTATAAATATAAAGGGGAAAGGAAGTTGTCCGAAATTTGTTTTTAAGGCCTGCAAAACATCGTAGCCATCCATGCCAGGCATCAAAATATCACAAAGTATCAAATCAGGCATACATTCCCATGCTAATTTGATACCCGATTCGCCATCAATAGCCAAAAAAACTTCATATCCTTCAAGTCGCAAAGCATCAGCGATACTCTCCCTAAGCTCAAACGTATCTTCAATGATCAGGATCTTTGCCATCTATTTTTTGTCAATTCAGGTATAATTTTAGTTAAAATCCTGAATATTTCCAAAAAACAGATAATTTACCTTTTGTTTATTGGATTTGATAGTCATTCAGCTGATCCAAATTGTAAATTATAGAGGTAGGTAAATGCAAGGTAAAGGTTGATCCCTGGTCTGGAACACTCACAAAAGTTACATTTCCGCCGTGCATTAGAATTGACTCGCTAACTATGCTTAATCCCAGTCCATTACCTTGTATTGTGGAGACGTTTCCAGCCCTGAAAAATGGAGTAAACAGGTGCTTCTGATCTTTTTCGGGAATTCCGATTCCCTGATCGCTGACCCTGATTAACAGTTCATCCTGGAAATGCTTTAACTCAACATTCACAAGTATTTCATTTTTCGAGTACTTGATTGCATTGGTAATGAGGTTCGTTATGCACTGAATCATTAACCTGTTGTCGATGTGAACCATTAAAGTCTGAAATGAAGCCTGAAATGTAATTTCTCCATGAATTACAGATGCACTTATTCCATCAATGATACTGTGACACATCGCAACGAGATCTTCTTCAGCAGGATTGAACCCGATTTTGCCTTCCTGCAATCGGGATAGATTTAAAACATCGTTTACAATATTGGTCAGATGAAGGACATGATTTTTAACTTTTTCCAAACGGACTGCAATCTGCAACTGATCCATTTTGTCCTGGTATGAAATCAAGGTATCGCTGATCATTAGAATTGAGGCAAGCGGTGTTCTGAATTCGTGCGAGGCAGTAGATACAAACCTCGATTTTAAATCATTTAGTTCTTTTTCTTTTTCGATTCCTTTTTTCAGTTGTTCTTCTAAGAGTTTTCGGGTGGTAATATCGGTATGAGTACCAATAATTCGAACGGCTTTTCCGTCGAATGCCCGTTCAACCACTTTGCCGCGGTCAAGTATCCATTTGAAGGTGCCATCCTTGCATAACAAACGGTGTTCGTTGATATACAGTTCGGTTTCACCATTCAAATGTTTATTCAGATCATTGAGGCACAGAGCCAAATCTTCTGGAAAGACTCGTTTTTCCCATTCATCAAATTTATTTTCAATTTCGGTTTCGTTGTACCCCAGCATCAATTTCCATTGGGTCGAAAAATACGCCTGATTGGTTTGTATATTCAAGTCCCACACTCCATCTCCCGAACCTTCCAGGGCAAAATGCCAGCGCTCCTCACTCGACCGAAGTTCTATTTCTATGGCTTTGCGTTCGGTGATATCGATTTTTATGGCAATGAAGTTTGAAATCTCATGGTTATGATCGTAAACCGGAGTAATGGTCAATTCCTGCGGATACAATGAACCATTCTTCCGCCGGTTAATAATTTCACCGCTCCAAACATTTCCTGATAAGATTGTACTCCACAGGTTCCGGTAAAATTCTTTGTCCTGAACTCCCGATTTTGACAGTTCGCCTTCGGTTTTGCCCAGCGTTTCAGTTTTTGTATATCCTGTAAGCCTGAAATAACTTGAATTTGCCCACTGTATTTTGCCCCTGACATCGGTAATAATGATGGGTAAGTCAAACGATTCGAAAGCTGCACTTTGCATATTCAGAGCCGCTTCCGCTTTTTGCCTTTCGGTGATATCGCGCGAAATACCATACAAAACAGGTTTATCGTCCCAATTTCCCAAAATCACCCGTGTTTCAACCGGGATGAGGGTTCCATCTTTTGCCATCAGCGGAACAGGACAAAAACTTGCATTTCCTGAAAGCATTTCATTGATAATAAATCCGGCCTCATCCCTGCGTTCGGGAGGATGGACCCCGAGAACATGCATTTGTTGCAGCTCATCCAGTGAGTATCCAAGTCTTTTCCAAACTACCGGATTGGTCAGTATGATATTTCCGTTCAAGTCGAGAATAAACATGAAATCGTCGAGCTTATCAAATAGCATCCTGAAATTTTGCTGACTGGAAAGCAAGGCATTTTCAACACTTATTCTCGCTATTGCCAGACTGATTTGCATGGAAAGGGCTTCCAAAAATGGCTTGTTAACTTCAGGTATTTCTTTGAACGACCGGGTCCCAAGATTCAGGCAGGCAATTACTTTTCCTTCGGATAGAATAGGGATTACAGCCAGACCAAGCATGTAATCACGTTCCAGATCGGTCTTCTTTTCCGGGGCAATTTGTGAATAGATTCCGTAAAATGGCCTTCCGGTAAGCATGATTTGAACTTGTTTTTCCCCTGATCCCAAAAGTTCAATATTTTTAACAAACTCTGCCGATAATCCTTTATGAACGGCCAGCTTTGGAATGTCAGTTTCCTTGTCGATCAAATAAATTCCACCGCAATCGATCCCTTCAAGTTGCATTACTGAATTGAGGGCGAGGGTTAGCGCTTCGGTGAGATCCGAAACAGCGCTCAAACCTACGCCAAGATCGCGTTGTATACCTGTAAATTTCTCGGCAGTTTTTCGTTCGGTGATGTCTTCGAAAATATACAATCGTCCGAAATATTCGTCATTTTCACTCCGGATCTGGGTCGAGAATCTTCGAATTACCCTTCCATCGTTATATGGAATCTCATCTTCCACCACCTCGCGGTTTTCAACGAATTGAAGCGGTGAGCACGATTCGGCAAACGTCCTAACATCTTTCAGAACCGGAATGCAGTAAGGAATAATATCGTTGTTCTTCAGTTCTTTTTTATGCATGCGCTCCTCCAGCTGTGTAATGCCCCATATTTCGCAGAACTGGTGGTTGAAGTAAAGAATCTCGTCGGTGCGGTTATCTACAACAAGGAAAGCCAAAGGCGAGGAGGAGGCCATCAGTTTTAGCAACGATTCATTCCAGCGAAGTTCCGTCTCATTTTTTTTCCCTTCAGTAATATCACGGATAATTGAAAGAACCTCGTTATCCGAAATAGCAACCATCCGGTTTTCGAAAAAGCGGATTTCTCCACTGTTTGAAAGTTGATATTCATATTTCGAAATTTCACCCGATGAAATGGCCTTTTCGAGCATCTCCATCGATGTTTTTGCAAGTTCTGCCGGCAAAACTTCCTCTATTTTTTTTCCAAGAAATACGTCTTTTGGTACTAAAGGCGCGGTGCTGGTCTGGTTGTGAAACTCCAGAAAAGTGCCATCTTTCCGGAGTTTGAAAAGCATATCGGGCATGGCACTGACAATGGCCCGGTTTAGTTCGAGTTGCTCCTTTAATTCAATGGTTCGGTCTTCTACTTTTTCTTCGAGCTGACTATTAATTTGCTCTAATTCTTCTTCATAGTTCATACGGCTAAATCCGTTTCCCAGAATTTCGCCCAATATGGTCAAAAGCAGAATATCTTCGTTTTGCCATTCATGCGATTTAGCTACCGAATCGAAACCAAGGAATCCAATGAGTGAATCAGAGGTCAGCAAAGGAATCACCAGGACCGATTGAATATCCTGTGCTTCCAGAATTTCTTTTTCAGCCTGTGCTTCAGGAGGCAAATCAGCTACCAACGGAATATGAATGGTTTCGAATTTTTTGAGTTTATCCATCCACCAGGGAAGCATTTCAGCAGGTACGTCCTGAAGGTTTTCAATTTGAGGTTCAATTCCTTTCTCGCACCATTCGTAAGTGTTATTGCAAAACAAGCCATCGTTGGTAAACATGAAAACATAGCTTCGGTCCACGCCCGCAAAACGTCCGATTTTTTCCAGGGCACGTTTTACCGAATGATCAAGATATTGTTTTTTCAGATGAACAAAGTCGTTTGATATTTCAGAAATAATAAGCTCTAAACGAAGTCTTCGTTGCATTTCCCTGTCGATTTTCTTTTTCAGGGTGATATCAGCGAACTGACCGAAAGTTCCGATGACTGAGCCATTTCGGTTATACTGCGGAGTTCCGGTAACTAAAATGGTTTTATGTATCCCTGCGGGAGTGATAATTTCCAACTCGTAACGCGATTTTTCGCTTAATCCCCGTTTTTCTGTTTCCTCCTGAATAATGCTAACCTGATCCGGATTTAAAAATTCTCTCAGATTCCGGTTTCTTAATTCGCCCCGGGAAACCCCAAAAATTTCTTCTCCGGCGGGATTGGAATAAGTGAAGTTTTCTTCCAGATCAACAATACCGATCCCATCAGTGAGTGATTCGAGCAGCAACTGATACTTGCTTTCACTTTCGGCCAGTTGATCTAAAATTTTTATGCGGCCCGAAATATCCACCATATCGACTAAACATTGCAAGCTGTTTGGTAACGAAATGCCGTCAATCTGGACATTTGCCGGAATATTGTATAGTGATTTTAGTGAAACTTTTGAACTGACTCTTTCCTGAGACCCGAATACCCTGGATAAAAAGAGCTTAAAAACAGGTGAGGAATTTACATCCAGAAAATCCAGAAGTGACATCCCTTTCAATTGTTCAGCCGGTTGGCCGAGAAATTTGGATGCAGTTTGGTTTAATTCAAGAATAGTTCCATCGTTGGACAGGGTAAAATAACCGGATGGCGCTTGATTGTAAAATTGAATATGTCTTTTCAGCTGATTTTGTGCCAGATCTTTTTCAGCCGATAATTCGTCAATTTTTTCTTCCAGTTTGTACTGATCAAATTTAAGCTGATTAACCAGTCCCAGGTATTCTCCAATGGTATTCGGGTAACTTACTATAGGGTCGTCGTCGTATTCCTGATCAGGAGTTTGTTTTTTCATGTTTAGTGTAGAAAGAAAAAGTTAGCCAGTTTGATAAAACAGGTTAAAATTCTTTCCGAAATTGGTTAAACTTCGGCATAAAATTAAAAATTATACCTTGCGATTTTGCATTATTCGTGAATTTCTTCAACCAAAGAAACTCTACCGTTTCCCAGAGGCCATGCCCAATACATTTTTCCTTCAATAATTGGAATATCCTCGTCATCAAAGTCAATAATCTGAAATTGATTCAGGAATAACCGATTCCAGAATGCAGTAACTCTGCTTTTCGCCTCCAACTGATAAACTCCCACCGCAAACCCATCAACAATCTTAACTTTCATCATAACGACAACTATTTTTCTATATTAATTTATTGAAGGCCTTCTATTTTCGGCACTCCAAACGCCCT
>JBAWZG010000003.1:0-51792 GCA_037143155.1 Bacteroidia bacterium | reverse complement strand
CTGGGCTAAATTAGCCTGTCCTTTCAGGACGAAAAAAAACATTCCAAAACAAAATCTTTGGGCCAAATTTCGATTCTTCTATTTCGTCCGAAATATTGATTTCTCTTTTGTTATCGGTATCGTTCGGACGATTCCCTCTCCCACTTTCAAACCTACAAAGATGTCGCCGCGCTGCGGCTGAAAGAAATGCTGTTCCGATTTATTCTACAAAGAGGCCGCCGCTCTGCGGCTAAAAGTTGCGTAGCAACGACCTCTTTGTAGAACGGAACATTGCCATGGGAAATACAGATCGTTTTTGGTAGAGACGCACGGCTGTGCGTCTCTACACGAGATTTTTGGGTACATGGCAGAATACGACGAGGCAGAGAAATCCATCAAATCGTTTGGTCATTTTTTATTCGTGATGTATTTGAATACTTCCTGCCACAAATTTATTTGAACAACAATTATCGGTGGATAGTGGATGGATAATAATAATTTTATTAGCATAATTTATGTGATGCGATTCAAATGGCTCATTGTTTTATTTTTTGGATGAACAACCCGTAAAAACTTGAATTTATCCAAAAATACCCCAAAATGTCCACACTTTGTCCACGCCGGAAAAATTGAATACCGAAAATATAAATGAATATTTGTAATTTAATTTAATATAGTTTTTCGATTTAAGTGGGAGATGATATAATATTATAACATAACCTAATTTACCGTCAGCAATTGGGAGCATGTGATGAGAGAATACGCCAGCGGGTTTTAAAACGACATATATTATGTAATTAATTAGCAATAGTGAAACAAAAACTATACACAGAAGCTGAAATTCTACGCCAAAAGGCTGAAGCAACGCTGCAAAAGAAGCCACCCTCAAACGTTTCTCTTACAGAAGACGAGACAATGAAACTCATTCATGAGCTGGAGGTGCATCAGATTGAACTGCAAATGCTGCTCGAAACTACTGGCGAAGAGCTTTCCTTCGAGATCAGGGAGAAAGCAAACCTGGCCGAAGAATTACTTCTGGCCAATAAAGAACTTGCCTTTCAGAATGAAGAGAAAACGAAACAGGCAGAAAACCTGCTCCGGGCCAATAAAAAATTACAGCAGCTAAATAATGAGAATGCCAAACTGGCCGTTGAATTGGTCCTCGCCAATAAAGAGCTGCTTTTCCAAAATGAGGAGAAAGCCAAACGGGCCGAGGAATTGGTCCTTGCAAACGTTGAACTTTTGTTACAAAGTGACAAGAAAGCAAAACAAGGAATTGAGTTAATTCTGGCCAATAAAAAATTGCTCGTTCTAAACGATGTGAAAGCGAAACGGGCTGCTGAATTAGTCGTTGCCAATAAAGAGCTGCTTTTCCAAAATAATGAGAAAGCCAAACGGGCAGAGGAATTGGTCCTTGCCAACGTCGAACTTTTGTTCCAGAATGACGAGAAAGCAAAACAGGCTGTCAAGTTATTTCTGGCCAATAAAAAATTGCTTCACGCAAATAATGAAAATGCCAAACTGGCTGTTGAACTTGTAATTGCCAATAAAGAACTCCTCTTCCAGAATAACGAGAAAAATCACCGGGCAGACGAATTAGTCCTTGCCAATAAAGAGCTTCTCTTTCAAAATGAAGAAAAGTCCAATCGGGCAGAAGAATTAAACATTGCCAATGAGTTAATTTCACATCAACGGGATCGCCTCGAAGAAATCGCCAGCCTGGTGCCGGGAGTGGTCTATCAATACCGCCTGCGACCAGATGGCAGCAGTTGTTTCCCATATGCCAGCGATGCCATCAAACAAATCTACCGGGTTAGCCCTGAAGAGGTTCGCGAAGATGCAGGCAAGGTATTTGCAAACCTGCATCCCGACGATTACGATGGTGTGATTGCTTCCATTCAGGCATCTGCAAAAGAGTTAACCCCCTGGCAGCAAGAGTACCGGGTGAAATTTGACGATGGAACAATCCGCTCACTCTATGGAAACGGAATTCCACAACCGGATGAAGATGGATCGGTGCTCTGGCACGGATTTATCACCGACATCACCGAACAAAAGCAGATTCAAGAAGCATTGAAGCATAGCGAGGTGAGTTTCCGCAACGTACTGGATTTGTCGCCCATTCCGAATATCGTTCACCGAAACTTAGTCATTATTTATGCCAATCAGGCATTACTGAAAATGATGGGTGTTGAAAAGCTGGAGGATGTGTTAGGCTCCAATATCCTGGATTGGATTCACCCCGATTTTCACCAAATTGCTAAACAGAGGTCACTGAAGGTTATCGAAGAAAACATCACCTCTCCCAGAGCCCAGGTTCAGTTTGTCAGATTGGATGGAACGGTAGGCGAAATGGATGTGCAAAGTACTCCGGTTATTTACGGTGGACTGCCCGCTATTCATTTAGGTATAAACGATATTACAGAACAGAAACTCAACGAGAAAATGCTGATTGAGCTCAACGCCAGGCATAATTCAATGATAGCCAATATTTCGGATATAATCGGAATTATAGGTGCCGATGGATTGATGAAATATATCAGTCCGAACGTCACCAGATGGTTCGGATGGCTACCCGAAGATCAGGAGGGAATCAGCACATTTTCTCTCATTCATCCCGATGATATCGGGGAAGTTGCAAAAAATATATCTAAACTTTTGGAGCATGATAATTCTTCATTAACGGCGGAATTCAGGTTTCGATGTAAAGACGGAACTTATAAACCGGTTGAACTTAATGCTGTCAATCTGATGAACGACCCGGTAATCAATGGTATATTACTGAATTACCGCGACATCACCGAACGTAAACATACCGAAGATGTAATAAAGCAAAACGAGTCCAAGTACAGTTCCATGATCGCCAATATTTCGGATGTAATCGGCATTATGAGTGCCGACGGCCTGATGACGTATAAAAGTCCGAACATCGAAAAGTATTTCGGATGGTTACCCGAAGAACGTATTGGTACCGGCGGCTTCGAAACCACTCATCCCGACGATATTGAAAAAGTTGAAAAAGCCTTTTATGGGATACTGGAAAAGGATAATTCGGTGATCACTCTGGAATTCAGGTACCTGTGTAAAGACGGTACTTATAAACCCATTGAACTTACCGCTTCCAACCAACTGAACAATCCGGCAATCAACGGTGTATTGCTGAATTACCGCGACATATCCGATCGTAAAGCCATAGAGGCCAATCTTGAAGAAAGCAGGGAAAAATACCGGGGATTATCTGAAGCATCTTTTGAAGCCATTTTTATTTCTGAAAG
This sequence comes from Bacteroidia bacterium, assembly GCA_037143155.1. Classification (GTDB taxonomy): domain Bacteria; phylum Bacteroidota; class Bacteroidia; order Bacteroidales; family Prolixibacteraceae; genus Aquipluma. Next base: position 48,538 of record JBAWZG010000003.1, on the reverse strand, counting down.
CGGTTTATGTATTGAGCAAAACCTGGCCGCTGAATTAATGTTTGGTTATACTTCGGAAGAAGCCTTAACGCGCTACGGAACCGACTGGATTGTGCCCGAAGATCGTGAAATGGTCATGAAAAATATGCTTTCCGGCCTTCAGGAACCTTATGAAGCGGTGGCAGTAAGAAAAGACGGCAGCACATTCCCCTGCGTTTTGCATGGCCGAATGATGCAATACAAAGGGAAAGATATCCGGGTTACCTCCTTAAACGACATTACTGCCCGTAAAAATGCCGAGGATAAATTGAAACTCTTATCTACCCGTCTGTCATTGGCCACTGTTGCAGGCGGTATTGGCATATGGGATTACGATATCGTGAACAATGCCATGTTGTGGGACGACCAAATGTATGCACTCTATGGTATTAAAGAAGGTAATTTCGGCGGAGTCTATGAGACCTGGCGGGCAGGGCTTCATCCCGATGATGCTGAACAGGGTGACCGGGAGGTTCAAATGGCTATCCGTGGCCAAAAAGAGTTTGATACCGAGTTCCGGGTCATTTGGCCCGATCAGTCAGTTCATACGATTAAAGCATTAGCCATAACAAAGCGCGATGAATCAGGCCAGGCACTGAATATGGTTGGCACCAACTGGGATATCACAGATCAGAAAAACGCTGAAGAAGCGCTTTTAAAAGCCAGAGATGAAGCTGAATCTGCCAACCGGTCAAAAAGTTTATTTCTGGCCAACATGTCGCACGAAATCCGGACGCCGCTCAACGCGATAATCGGCTTTTCGCAACTGCTGAACCGCGAACAGTTAACTGACAGGCAAAGCGATTATTCGGTTTCGATTCATCGTTCGGGCGAACATTTGCTGAAACTCCTGAACGACATTCTGGAATTATCGAAAATTGAAGCAGGCTATGGAAAAATAAATGCGGTCAATGTCGATTTGCTGGCGCTTCTTGCCGATATCCGGATGATGTTCAGCCAGCAGGCCCAATCCAAAAAGATTCAGCTGAATTTCGAAACCGCTGACAATCTGCCTCGATACATCGTGGCCGACGACAATAAATTGCGCCAGATACTCATCAACCTGATTGGGAATGCTTTGAAATTCACCGATAAAGGCGAAATTTCAGTACGGGCCGGCATCGATCAGACCGATGAGCTGAAAAGCATGCTGGTTATAGAAATCCACGATTCAGGAACGGGTATTTCCGAATATGAAATTGGAAATCTCTTCAGGCAATTTGAACAGGCCAGCGAAGGGATCAAGCAAAGCAATGGAACAGGACTGGGACTGGCCCTGAGCCGCGAACTGGCCATTCTGATGGGCGGCAACATCTCGGTTACCAGCCAGGAAGGAGAAGGTTCGGTATTCACCATTCGCGTGGAAATAAAAGAAGGAAAACCGGAAGCCGCTGACGATTCTATTTCCAAACGGGTGATCGGTATCGACCACCCTAAGGATAGCTTCCGGATACTGGCTGTTGACGACAGAGAGGAAAACCTGAGAGTAGTGGTTGATTTTCTTCATTGGGTTGGTTTCGAAACCCGGGTCGCGATGAACGGAGCAGATGCAATCGCCGGGTTTGAGCAGTGGAACCCTCACCTTATTTTGATGGATTTGCGCATGCCGCTTATGGATGGATATGAGGCAACCAGCCGGATTAAAGCGACCGAGAAAGGGAAACAGGTGCCCATTGTTGTGCTTTCGGCGAGCAAGCTTGAAGTCGATGAAACAAAAATCGCCGGTCTGGATATTTCGGGCTTCATTTATAAGCCGTTTCGCGAAAACGAGCTGTTCGAAACCATAGGTAAAATACTTGGCATCAGCTACATTTATCAGGAAAATACAGGGTATGCTGCTGCTTCAGCTTATTCAAACAGCCCTGAAGCGTATGCCGGCGATCTGGCGAAACTCCCTGAAAAATTGATCGCACAAATGAAGGCTGCGGTTGGGAAAGCCGATTTTTATCGGCTCATCGAACTCATTACGCAGTTTGAACCCGACTATCCGGAACTTGCGAAACATCTTTTGGTGTACGCCAATAATTTCGACCATGCATACCTGCAATATATATTAACGATGAAGGAGCTAAACAATGAATAAAGACGATCAAACGGTACGAAAAAGCACTACCATTCTGCTTATTGATGATTTGCCAGACAATCTGAAACTATTGGGCGAGATGCTGCAGACTGAAGGATATAACATCAGGCTGGTGACAACCGGAGCACAGGCACTGAAGGTTGCAGAACAAGATAAACCTGACCTGATCCTGCTGGATATTTTGATGCCGAAAATGGATGGATATGAAGTTTTCAGGCAGTTGAAGGAAAACGCTGAACTGAAAGATATACCTGTAATTTTTATCAGTGCACTGAACGATACTGAAAATATCGTAAAAGCACTTCAGTCCGGTGGTATGGATTATATCACGAAACCGTTTCAGTCTGAAGAAGTGCTGGCCCGTGTGCGCACCCATCTTCAGCTTCACCGGCAAAGCAAACAACTTCAGGAACAAAGCAAACAACTTCGGGAACTGAATGCCTCCAAAGACAAGTTCTTCTCCATCATCGCCCACGACCTGAGAAGTCCGTTCAATTCAATCATCGGGTTCAGCGAAATACTGCTGGAAAACGCAGTCAAAAAGAATTACGATGTCATGGAGGAATATTCGGAGATTATACTGATGTCATCAAGGCGTGCCATGGATTTGCTGTCGAACCTGATGGAATGGACAAGGTCACAAACCGGAAGAATGGATTTTAATCCCGGGAAAGTGGAACTGGTGCAACTCATCACCGGCATCGGGCAGTTGTTTCATGGAATTGCGGAACAAAAGTCGATCGGGATCATTCTGGAAATCCCCGAATCAGTTACGATATATGCCGATCAGGACATGCTCAGTACGGTTCTGAGAAACCTGATTTCGAATGCCATCAAGTTCACCTACTTCGGGGGTAAAATAACCGTATCGGTTCAGGAAAATCCGGAAGAAATAACCGTTTCGATTCGCGATTCGGGAGTTGGTATGAAAAAGGAAAAGCTTGAAAAATTGTTCCGCATCGACAGCGACAGTTCAACATTAGGGACCAATAAAGAGAAAGGAACCGGCCTGGGATTGATTCTCTGCAAGGAATTTATTGAAAAGCACAACGGCAAAATATGGGTGGAAAGCGAATTCGGAAAAGGTTCGGTATTCCGGTTTACCATTCCAAAACAGCAGTTGAATGAAGCGGGAGTATTCGATGAATTAGTCATTGCAGAGCCATCAAAAATAGTCGCGTAGTGCAAAGTCATGAAATTGAGGTTTTTGTTTAACCTTTTTTTTCAGAAAAGACTGGCCTTTCAGGCCGAAAACGTTTAGTATCGAAAAAAGGAAAGAATGAAAAATGGGAATAAAAACGTCCTGAAAGGACAGGCTAATTTAGCCCAGGGCAAACGGAGTGACGCCCTGGGTTGGAGAACAGGTGAACGGATCGCCCGAACGATAACGGTTCTTGAAAGGTTATCGTTGTTTCGGACGAAAGTGCTTGAATTCCAATTCCCTGCCAGCGGCAGGCTGGCGTCCGGAAGGAATTTTCATCTCTGATTATTGTATTTCCGCGGGCGGTCTTCACTTTATTCCTTTTACCCCAGGCGCTGCCTGGGGCCAGAATAAACTGGCCTTTCAGGCCTAAAACAACACGGCCTGCCCCTCATTTGCAACTGCCTGTCCCGATGAATATCGGGAAGGGGTTTATGGTTCTGAGTTTATAACTCAATATTTCGCTCCTCCGGAGCTTGGGTTCATTGGCTTACGATTTTTGCTACAAAGATGTCGCCGCTCTGCGGCTATGAAAGTCGCGTAGCGACGACCTCAGGCAGCGCATTTGGTAGAGACGCAAAGCCGTGCGTCTTTAAACGAAATATATGGGTTAAAGGCAGATAATGGAGATGCAGGGCGACCACTTTTAATATCTGTAATTCCAACATTTCTCAACGCATTATCGCGTAAATACGCGATAATTTGAAATAAAAACAATTTTCAAAATGACAAGGAAATCTAAAATGGAAAAATTTCATCCTGAATGAATGGTATCAATAGTCAGACAATCAACCGGATATGTATTGACTATAAAGAAGTTTAGTATTGAGTGATTTAAATGGCACAACTTTTGGATTTATTGAAAAAAAAAAACGTTGAATTTCATGAATTTAAAGTTTGTATGTCCATACTTTGTCCACGCTAAGTTTTACATCTAATGAAAATAAGTTCTTATATTGTACGTCAGAAAATCAACAAACAGGAGTAATCTATTTTTGAATAATTTAGTTTATATCGATTAATAGAATTGAAGGACACACTGTGCAGGTATTTACAGATAATAAGATTATACGAATAGAAAATTGATTTATCCAAATACTATAGATCACTCTGTTAACAAGTTAGAATCAAGACCGTAAACAAAAGAACGGTTTGCTTTGTTGTGAAACTGATTAATTAGAATTATTAAAATTTGAAATATTAAGGAAGACAATCATTTTTTATACAAAATATATTTTAAACTATTTCCCATGAAAATTTCAGTTGTTGGTACGGGTTATGTCGGATTAGTATCCGGAACGTGTTTCTCTCAGACTGGTATCGATGTCGTTTGTGTTGATGTCGATGAAAGTAAAATCAACAAGTTAAACAATGGTCAGATTCCGATCTACGAACCGGGGCTGGAAGATATTTTCAAATACAATGTTGAAAAGGGCCGGCTATCGTTCACCACCAACCTGAAAGACAGTTTGGTTGATTCGGAAGCGGTGTTTATTGCCGTTGGAACTCCCCCCGACGAAGACGGAAGTGCCGATCTGAAATATGTTTTGGGCGTGGCACGCGAAATTGGCCGTCACATGGATCACTACATGGTGATTGTGACCAAAAGCACGGTTCCGGTAGGAACTTCGATGAAGGTAAAAGCGGCCATTCTGGATGAATTGAAAAAACGTGGCGAGGATATACCTTTCGATGTGGCTTCGAATCCTGAATTTCTGAAAGAAGGCAGTGCTGTCGACGATTTCCTGAAACCCGACCGTATCGTGGTTGGAATCGAGTCGCCGGAAGCCGAAAAGACCATGCGTAAATTATACAAAGCTTTTTTGCTGAACGGTCATCCGATTTTGTTCATGGATATCTCTTCGTCTGAAATGACCAAATATGCCGCCAATTCGATGCTGGCAACCAAAATCAGTTTCATGAACGACATTGCCAATTTGTGCGAATTAGTTGGAGCCGATGTGAGCATGGTGCGCAAAGGAATTGGTTCGGATGCCCGAATCGGCAATAAATTTATATATCCCGGAACTGGTTACGGAGGCTCATGTTTTCCGAAAGATGTTCAGGCATTGGTTCGCACAGCCGATGAATACGGACATTCGCTCGATATTCTGAAAGCTGTAGAAGCCGTGAATTACCGACAGAAAGAAGTGCTGATCAGAAAGATCAAATTGCATTTTGGTGAAAACCTGAAAGGTCTGAAATTCGGGATGTGGGGTTTGGCCTTTAAACCAAAAACCGACGACATGCGCGAAGCTCCATCACTGGTAATCATTGACAAGTTGCTCAAAGAAGGAGCCTCAATTATTGCTTTCGATCCGGTTGCTCAGGAAGAAGCTCACCGCGTTTTGGGTGATACGATTGGGTATGCCAAAGATGAATACGATGCTCTGATCGATTGTGATGCCTTGATCATCGTAACCGAATGGCCTGAATTCAGGAATCCAAACTTCAGGGTCATTGAAAAACTGCTGAAAAACAAAACCATTTTTGATGGCCGGAACATTTACGAACCTGAAGAAATGCAGGATCTGAAATTCAACTATTACAGTATCGGACGGAAATCAATTGTAATCTAAAAATAGACCCAATGAAACGAATATTGGTAACCGGAGGAGCCGGCTTTGTAGGATCGCACCTGTGCGAACGACTGCTGAACGACGGAAACGAAGTGGTTTGTATGGACAACTATTTCACAGGCAAAAAGCAAAAAATCGTTCATCTGATCGATAATCCATACTTTGAACTCATCCGGCACGATGTGACCATGCCTTACTTTATTGAGGTAGATGAAATTTACAATCTGGCTTGTCCCGCATCACCGGTGCATTATCAGTACAACCCGATTAAGACGATAAAAACTTCGGTCATGGGAGCTGTCAATATGCTCGGATTGGCGAAAAGGGTGAGGGCTAAAATCCTGCAGGCATCCACCAGCGAAGTTTATGGCGATCCGATTATCCATCCTCAAACCGAAGACTACTGGGGACATGTAAATCCCATTGGAATCCGCTCGTGTTACGACGAAGGCAAACGATGCGCCGAGTCGCTGTTTGTCAACTACCATACGCAAAACAATGTCCGGATCAAGATCATCCGGATTTTCAATACCTACGGTCCCAAGATGGAACCTGATGATGGCCGGGTAGTGTCCAATTTCATCGTGCAGGCTTTGCAGAACCAGGACATCACCATTTTTGGAAGTGGGAACCAAACCCGTAGTTTTCAATATGTATCCGACCTGGTAGAAGGCATGGTGCGCATGATGGCTACCGGCGATGATTTTACAGGTCCTGTAAACATTGGTAATCCGGGAGAATTTACCATGCTCGAACTGGCACAGAACATCATTGAACTGACCGGATCGAAATCAAAATTGGTTTATCTTCCGTTACCTTCTGATGATCCAACCCAACGACAACCGGATATTTCGCTTGCACGGGAAAAACTTGGAGGATGGGAACCAAAAGTTCCGCTTCGCGAAGGATTGGCTAAAACCATTGAGTATTTTGACCAGTTGTTATCAGAATAGATTAGAGATATCATCTGCATTTTACGAATGTCAGATGATTTTCATTTAAATAAATAAAGCATCAACATAATGAAAAAAATTCTTGTAGTTGACGATAAATCGACAATCAGCAACCTCCTTGTTCAGTTTTTAAGCAGTCAGTATATAATTGAAACAAAAGAAGATGGACTGGAAGCGCTCACCTGGCTTCAGCAAGGCAATATACCTGACATGCTCATCATTGATCTACAGATGCCCAATATGGATGGTGTCGAGTTAATCAAAAGAATGAAGGAAAGTGGCTATTTCAAGGATATTCCGATCATTGTATTAAGCAGTCGGGACAGCAGTGCCGATCGGGTTCAGTGTTTAAAACTTGGTGCTGAAGATTATATCGTGAAGCCCTTCAATCCTGAAGAATTGCAGATTCGTATCGAAAAGATTTTACTCCGATAATAGATGAACCTATGGAAACAAACAATCCGGATAAATTGAAAATTCTTCACATTGGGGCTGATCCTGAGTTTGATTCACCAGTTGTTTTCGAACATTTCAAAGTTGAAATAAGTACGGCAGACAATCCATTTTCTGCCAGTCAGTGGATTTCGGAAAACGGATTACCCGATGCCATTGTTTGTGAACGGAAACTGCCGGGCAGTAACGGATTTGGATTCTTCGATTTTTGGGTCGAACAATTTGATCCTGGAAGAAAGGTTCCATTTATCTTGCTTGATGATGAAAAAAATCAGGAAACATTCGTCAAAGCACTTCAGAAAAAAATTGATGATGTGTACATCAAACCGACACCGGTAGAAACTTTGATCAGCAGAATACTGATACTGAGAAAGGTAAAACCCTTAACTGTCGGTGGGCAGCTAACTGTAACTGTTCCGTTTAAACCTTATAAAACACCATTTTTCAAAAGGACCTTTGATATTGTTTCAGCTTCCATTGGATTGATCTTGATATCCCCCCTACTTCTGATTTTTGTTTTAGCTATCAGGTTGGAATCCAAAGGCAAGGTCTATTACATCTCGAAAAGAGTGGGCTCCGGATACAAGGCTTTTGATTTCTACAAGCTGCGTTCGATGTACACCAATGCCGACAAACGGCTTAAGGAATTGGCACATCTGAACCAATACAAGCAAGAGGCCACGATCATTCCGGCTGATCAGGACATTTCCCGGAAGCCAGCCGAAGTTCAAGCGGCAACAAAGGAAGCATCTCAATTATTTGGCGACGATCGCAATGTGTCTGAAACAGAACATTTGAAAACAAAAAAGGAAAAGCAGGCCACCGCTTTTGTGAAGTTTGAAAACGATCCGCGAATTACCAAAGTCGGGCACATTATCCGCAAACTTAGTATTGACGAACTACCTCAATTGATCAATGTAATCAAAGGCGACATGTCGATTGTTGGAAACAGGCCTTTGCCGATGTATGAAGCCGAACTTTTAACTACCGACGACTGGACTGAGCGTTTTCATGGACCGGCTGGAATTACCGGCTTATGGCAGGTTGAAGCACGCGGAAAATCGAGTAAAATGTCGCCCGAAGAACGAAAAGGATTGGACAATAAATATTCTGAAATCGCCCGGAGTAAATTTTCATTCTGGAAAGACATCTGGATCATATTGCGAACCATTCCGGCTGTATTTCAGAAGGAAAATGTCTAATCGCTTACTGAAAATGAAATTATAAATTTTAAAAACATTTTATTGTGAGGCATATAACTAAATTCTCACTATTTATTCTTGCAATTTTAATGTTTCGAATTTCCGGATTTGCACAGAATCCTGCGAATTTTGATTCGATGAAAGAAAACATTGAAACTATGCTTCCTCCGCTTGAAACAATCATTGATTCAGCTATTGCAAATAATCCGTTTGTACGATTCCGTGAAATGGATATCAAGGTTAACGAGCACAAATTGCAAACTGACAAGATTGTTTGGACAAAAGATTTGGGAGTCCAGACAGATATCCGTTACGGAACTTTCAATAATTTTTCCACCAATACTGCTGAAGGTCAGACGCCGGCAACCCTTGCATCACTCAGCAGTCAATTTAACTATGGAGTTGGTGCCTACCTGAAAGTTCCGATTTACGATTTCGTAAATCGAAAAAATCAGATCAATCAATCAAAGGCTGAAATAGAGAAAGCAATCAGTATGGCCGAAGTCCAGCGGAACGAAGTCAGGCAATTGGTTATCAGACAATATAACGACGTTATTCTGAAACAAAGACTACTTAGAAATAAATCAAAATACATTGAAACGGCGAGAGTTAATATGCTAATGGCGGAAAAGGAATTTCAGAATGGGGTGATTCCTTTAGGCGAATATACCCGTATCTCGGATATAGCAAGCCGGGCAGAGTCTGAACTCGAAAGTGCAAAATCTGATTTTACTACTGCCTATATGATTCTTGAAGAACTGGTTGGAATAAAATTCAAGTTAAAAATTTAGTAATCCCTGCAAATGAAAGTAATAGATCTTATCAGATTATTAAGGAAGCATATTATATTGTTACTTATTTCACCAATACTTATGGCTGTATTGACAACCTATCTGACCAGAAATCCTGACTATAAGTTTGCGTCTGAAACTACTTTATATACTGGTATCGCCACAGGTTCGAGCGTTGAAATGGATAAATCGGTCAGCTATTTTGCCACGAGCGCTGCATTCGATAACCTCATCAACATCATCAAAGCACGTGAAACCCAACAGGAAGTTGCTATCAGATTACTCAGTTTGCACTTGCTGCTTGACAAGGCAAATCCGAAATACATCTCGGAAAAATCTTATACTGCTTTAAAACGAATTACACCCGGGTATATCGACCGGTTGGTTCATTCGACCCAAAACAAGTCAAACAGACCAACCGATCATTCGACGAATGCTGTAACTGATACTGTAACCCGAAATACAACATTCTCCTTCAGCGATCAGGGAGATATTGATTCAGTAAATCCGCTTCCGGAATCGATTAACAGGGCTGTTTATGAAGAGACTGTCAGAAAATTAACTGTTTACATGCAAAGCAACGACACCAATTTTGTGTACCGTTTGCTAAGTTTTGAACATCCGCATTATTCCATCAAAGCAATTTCGAATATCAATGTAGTTCGAATCATGAGCAGCGACATGGTTCGGTTGAAATATGAAACGGATGATCCCGGAATCTGTCAGCAAACTTTGGCTGTATTGACGGAAGTCTGTATCAAGAACTACAAGGCAATCAAGGAAAACCGCTCAGATGCAGTGGTAAAATATTTTGAATTTCAGTTAAAACAGGCTTCTGCCCGGCTTAAAATTGCCGAAGATAAATTGCTCGAATTCAATAAGAACAACAACATCATCAATTACTACGAGCAGAGTAAAGCCGTTGCCGTAGTAAAAGAAGATCTGGATGTTGAGTACAACAATAAAAGGATTAAACTGGCTGGAATCCAGGCTGCTATTAAAGGGCTGGAAGAAAAACTGGGTAACCAGCAGAAGAAACAATTGACAAGCTCCGGTATTGTCGAAAAGAGAAACCGATTGTCAGACTTGAATTATCAGATTTCTACCCTGGAAACTTTTGGACTTACCGATAATGCCAGCAATCAGAAACTGATCGATCTGAAGGTTCAGACCGAAAAACTCAAGGATGAAATCCGAACGTCCGTAAGTGAATTGTACACCATGACCAATTCAACTGAAGGTCTGCCCATGAGTACAATCCTAAATGACTGGATCACTAATGTTATTGAAGCCGAAAGTACCAAAGCCGGTATCAGTGTGATGGGAGACCGGATCAAGGAATTTCAGAAACAATATGCTGTCTATGCGCCTGCCGGTGCAAATATTAAGCGGATTGAACGCGAAATATCAGTTTCGGAGCAGGAATTCCTTGAAATTCTGCACGGATTGGGTCTTGCCAAACTAAAAATGCAGGATAATGAACTGGCTTCGAATATAAAAGCGGTTGACACACCTTTCTTCCCCATTTCGCCCATTCCTACCAAGCGGAAAATACTGATTATTGTTGGTGCACTGCTCGGTTTCTTAATTGTATTGACAACCATTTTTGTTTTGGAATATTTCGACACAACATTGAAAAAGCCATCAAAAGCGAGTAAAATATTAAAATTGCCAACCCTGGGTGTTCTGCCCAAAATTTTGCTTGACACACATAAAATAAACCTTCCCTATATAACCAATCGTCTGCTTGAGATTGCTATTCAGAACATTGAGTTGAATATCAAATTCAACAGCTCTGAAAAAACAACTAAAACATTGCTATTTTTCAGCACTTTAGCCCGGGAAGGAAAATCGGTTGTCGCGGGCAATCTGGCTTTAAAATTAAAACAGCAGGGTAATAAAGTTTTGGTCTTAAGTCATTTACCTGACTTATCCACGGAACCGGAAGTTGCGCTAAAGGAAAATCTCAATGCACCCATCAGGAAACCGAAAGGGGTATCTATTATCAACAGTTTACTTGGCTATGATGACACCCGAATCGACACAGAAAGCCCCTTCCTGAGGAATCCCACCGAATATCTGGAGAAAGATGAGTTTTTCTATTATAAGAAAACGAAGAATTTCTATTCCACGAATAATTACCGCGAAATACTTGAACAAAACCAAATTACGCTAAGCTACATCCCGGATTTCGTTTTGATCGAGTTGCCTCCGATTCTGTTCTCTCCATATCCGGTCGGTCTGATTTCGAATGCCGATCTTCCTATTCTGGTCTGCCGCTCGAACCGTGTTTGGAACGAGGCTGATCAGGGAGTTTTGGATACATTAATGAAACTTACCGAAAAGAAAACTCATTTCATTCTGAATGGCGTGGAAACACTGGTTATTGAATCGGTTTTAGGAGATTTGCCCAGAAAACGAAGCCGGCTTCGACGGGCGATAAAAAATATTTTCCGGTTTCAATTTTATTCCAAAAATCAATTATAAACCCTTTTCTTGAAAAACATTGCAAAAAAAATCCTTCGCGAAGAAAATTTCCTGTCGCTAATTGGCAACCTGATTATTGCCTTGCTGGGATTTGCAGGTTTTGCATTGCTCGCCCGAAGTTTTCCGCTGGATGTTTTTGGTCAATGGGTTTTACTCATTTCATCCGGAAGTTTTATCGAAATGTTCAGGTTCGGTATTACCAATACGGCTATCATCCGTTACTTATCAGGAGTAAACAAGGAAGAACGAATGAGCTTCATCGGATCGAACGGGCTGATCGGACTGATCGCCACTGTTTTGATTTCAGCAGTTCTTCTGGTATGCCATTTCGCATTTACCGATTCAATTCAACGTGCCGGTTATGAGTTGTTTTTCACCTGGTACCCGTTACTTGCCCTCATTAACCTGCCTTTGAACACAGCTTTGGTTGTTATGCAGGCCGATCAACAATTTGGAAAAATTTTACTGGTCAAAGCCATCAACAGTGTTAGCTTTTTTTTGGTACTGCTTGTTAATTATCTTTTCCTGAAAATGACCTTACTTCAACTGGTCTGGGCCATGTTGATTACAACGGCCATTAGTTCCGGAGTGTGCATGTTTTTTGGATGGGATGGATTGAGGCATATCCGTAAAGCCACGAGACATACCAATAAAGTCCTGCTCGATTTTGGCAAATACACCACCTTCACCCTGATCGGCACCAATCTGCTCCGAAGTGCCGACACCCTGATCATCAGCCTGAGCCCGCTTGGTACGGCGGCTGTTGCATTGTACAGTATCCCGATGAAACTCACCGAATTGCAGCAAATACCGCTGCGAAGTTTCGTGGCCACAGCATTTCCGAAAATGTCGAAGGCAAGTATTCAGGGAAAAATCCAGGAGGTCAGGGAACTCTTTTACACCTATTCCGGAGCAATGAGCTACCTGTTTGTTTTTGTCAGCCTTTTCACCTTTATTTTTGCCGATTTCTTTGTTTTGATTCTTGGTGGCCGGCAATATTTGGGTATCGATCCAGTGACTGGCTTCAATACAGTCAGCATTGTCAGGGTCTTTTCGGTTTATGGACTTTTGTTGCCAATCGACCGGATGACCGGCATCGGTTTAGACAGCATTAACCGGCCAAGAATCAATTTCATCAAGGTACTCTACATGGTGATCATAAACATTACTGGCGATCTGATTGCCATTTTCATTTTCAAGTCGTTAATATTAGTAGCTGTAGGTTCTATCATATTCACGGTGATCGGAACTTGGATTGGATTTTACTTTTTGAGTAAAGAATTAAGCCTGAATTACCGGTTCATCTTTACCGATGGCATTGAGTTTTACAAATCATTGTATCGAAAGTTTATGAATCAACGAATACTGAAAACAGGATAGTTTCCAGCAGATAAAATACTGACAATTTCATTTCATATGAAGAGCATTACAAATCCATTTGAGCAATTATCCGGATCTGACCGGATAAAATCACCATTGCATATTTTGATGGTGATTGCATTGATTGTGATGGCTGCATGGATAACAAGTAATTTAGGAATTGTCGGAGGTCTCGGATTATTTTTACTTCCATTTATTTTTACTTATTTATTTCTATTGTTCCGATTCCCGATAATAGGGCTTTTTACCGCTATTGCCCTTGGATTCATTATACTTGGATTAGGTCGATACATTCCCGGATCACTCGGTCTCGCGATGGATGGAATACTGATCCTGACCTTTATAGCGCTGATTTTTAACCGGTTTTATGAAGGCATCGATTGGTCACTGGCAAATAAAGACATTACCTATTTATCGGCAATATGGTTTGCGTACACGCTATTTGAGGTCTTAAATCCTGAAGCAAGAAGTATAGAAGCCTGGTTTTCAGGTCGCGGCGTATCCTTTTATATGTTTATGATTGTTCCACTGACCTTGATCTTCATTAATTCTGATCGGAAAATTGATTTCTTTCTCTATTTGTGGGGAATCTTTTCCATCCTTGCAACGCTGAAAGGGATTATGCAAATGAAATTTGGTGTCGATCCGTGGGAACAGGCATGGCTTGATGCGGGAAATTATAAAACCCACATTTTATTCGGTAAACTCAGGGTTTTTTCTTTCATGAGCGATGCCGGGCAGTTTGGTGGAAATCAGGCTTATACAGCAGTAGTTGCAACCATTGTTTCGATGGCTCACAAGAAATGGCTCCCCAAGCTATTCTTTATTATACTTGCGCTCTTTTCTTTCTATGGTATGGTCATATCCGGTACACGTGGATCAATGGGTATTCCTCTGGCAGGATTTATGGCCTTCTTTGTTTTACGTAAAAACATCCGTGTTCTAAGTATCGGCATCTCAATATTAGTGGTTGTTTTTATCTTCTTCGCCTATACTTCAATCGGGCAGGGCAATGATCAAATTCGAAGAATGAGAACGGCTTTCGACCCGAATGATGCTTCCTTTCAAGTCAGACTCGATAATCAGAAAATCCTGAAGGGTTATCTTGCTTCTCGGCCTTTTGGCGGTGGAATCGGGCATGGTGGTGTGAAAGCTCAAAAATATCTGCCCAATGCGTTCCTTTCACAGGTAGCCACCGACAGTTGGTATGTTTTAATTTGGGTGGAACAGGGAATTGTAGGTTTGCTGATCCACTTGTTTATCCTTTTTTATGTGATCGGTGTGGCATCGTTTCGAATTATGTTCCGGATCCGGGATCCTATACTAAAAATGAAAATGGCTGCCCTGGCCTCCGGAATGTTCGGAGTCATGGTGGCATCTTATGGAAACGCGGTATTGGGCGGTATGCCGACAGGTATGCTGATCTATACCTCGATGGCTTTGCTGATGAATACCGAAGTTCTGGATAAACCGGCAGAGGAATTTACTCAGAATTTAGTTGCAGCTTAAGATTTACTGTTTGAATTTAAACAGACAAGATATTTTTTTGATATAAAATTAGACATCATGATGAAAGGCAGAGATTTTATCATTACCGGACTTCAATCCTGGGATATTCCGATAGGTTCCAATGCGATCGACATCGCTAAAGAAATCGCTGTCGGAAATCGCGTTTTGTATGTCAACAGCCCGTTGGATATGATGACCATCTTCCGAAATAAACCAACTCCGGAAACGAAGCAGCGTTTGGATGTATACCGGAAAAGAAAAACCCCGCTCCGGAAAATTTCAGATTCGCTATGGGTTCTTGATTTTCCTTTTTGGGTATGGTCGGTAAACGGAATGCCTGATGGATCGCTCTTTGATTTCTTCAACAAACTGAATAACAAAAAGATATTCAAATATGTCAGCAAAGTGGCGAAGGATCTGAATTTTAAAGACCCGATCCATTTTATAGACAATGACATTTACCGGAGTTTTTATTCGAAAGAATTCCTAAAACCGGCACTTTCCGTTTATTACCGCAGAGACAATCTGCAAGCCATCGATTTCTGGAAGAAACATGCACCACAGCTCGAACCGATGCTGATCGGGAAAAGCGATCTGATTGTTGCCAACTCACCGCAGCTGGCTGCATTTGCACGGAAATTTAACAGTCACAGCTATGATGTTGGTCAGGGTGTTGACCTTTCGGCTTACGATCTGAGTCTGAAATTCAAAGAACCAGCTGAATTTGCAGCAATTCCAAAACCCAGAATTGGCTACATCGGCGACATTACCAGTCTGCGTTTGGATGCCGATTTAATTTATGAACTCGCGAAAAGCAAGCCGGAATATTCATTTGTCATGATCGGAAGAGTTGACAAGCTGTTTGCCTCACATGCCATGAATCAACTGAGCAATGTATATTTCCTGGGAAGTGTTGCCAAAAATGTGGTTCCAACCTATATGTCGGCACTGCAGGTATGCCTTAATCCGCAATTATTGAATGAGTTAACCATTGGGAATTATCCGCGCAAAGTGGATGAATACCTGGCACTTGGAAAACCTGTAATTGCTACCAAAACCGATACGATGGAGCTTTTCAGGGAACATTCATACCTCTGCTCTTCGGTGGCCGACTATCAGGAAGCGGTTGAAAAAGCACTTCAGGAAGATAATGAGGAAAAAGCCAGACAACGAATCGATTTTGCCGTATCTCACAGCTGGAAAAACAATGTAGACAGCATTTTAAAACACATTCAGGAAGTTTTACCTAAATAATAAAGACATGTATTACAGAACGATAGCCGATCTGAATCAGATCATTCTTAGACGATTGAATATTCTCCCAAAGGATTTTGACCTGATCGTTGGCGTACCACGAAGCGGAATGCTTCCGGCCAATTTGCTGGCGCTTTATCTGAATAAACCATTCACCGATATTCATTCATTCCTGAACGGTCACATTTATAAAGCCGGAGCGCGAGGTCAATTTTTCGATGTCAAAGACTACAAAAAAGTTCTGGTCGTTGACGACAGCATTGCTTCTGGTTCAGCAATGCTTGAAGTAAAGGAAAACCTAAAGCACCTGAATACCGATTTTTCGATCAGTTATTGCGCCATTTATGTCATTCCCGGAAAAGAAAAAATGGTGGATTATTATTTTGAGGTGGTTCCGCTTCCCCGCTATTTTCAATGGAATGTATTCAACCACACGACGCTTGAAAAAGCTTGTTTCGATATCGATGGGGTGCTGTGTGTCGATCCGACTGAGGATCAGAATGACGACGGACCTAAATACATTGATTTCATTCTGAATGCGCCGCCACTGTTCATTCCTGGAGCAAAAATCGGGACCATTGTCACCTCGCGCCTCGAAAAATACCGGAAGCAAACGGAGACATGGCTTGAGAAACACAATGTGAAATACAATGATCTGGTCATGCTCGATCTTCCGGATATGGCCGCAAGGCAAAAAGCAAACAATCATGGCGATTTCAAGGCTCAGGCATACATGGCCAAACCATACGTGCTTTTTATCGAAAGTAATCTTGCACAGGCCATTCAAATCAACCGGATTGCCAAAAAACCGGTGTTGTGTACCGAAAATTTCGAAATGATTTTCGATGCAGAATCGATGATGTATAACCTCAAAAGCGGGAAATATTTTCCATGGCTCAGGGAATTTGCATTGAAAGTCAGAAAAAAAATTCGCAGTATGAAATGAAGGTTCATTAAAAAACTAAATCCCGATTTATGAGCTCTGATTACCTTTTAATACTAAATATCTTTCAGGTTCTGTTTTTGACCATACTTGGTTTATCAACCCTGTATATTTTTATCTTTTCACTGGCCGGATTATTTTACAGGCAACCGCGCTATTCTGAGATTTCTAAACTGCGGAAAATTGCAGTCTTGATTCCCGGGTACAAGGAAGATGAAGTAATTATGGAAGTTGCAAAGGAAGCCCTGGCGCAGGATTATTCAAGCGAATATTTTGATGTGATCATTATTGCCGATTCATTCCTTCCTGAAACTATAAAGGAACTCCGGAAGCTTCCAATCAAGGTCATCGAGGTTTCGTTCGACAAAAGCACCAAATCCAAAGCGCTGAACAAGGCGATGGAACAGCTTGACAATACCTACGAAATTGCTGTTATCCTGGATGCCGACAATGTGATGGCCTTTGATTTCCTGACCAAAATTAACGCATCCTTTGAGCAGAAATTCAGGGCAGTTCAGGGACACCGGGCAGCCAAAAACATGAATACTTCGCTTGCCATCCTGGATGCTGCCAGCGAGGAAATCAACAACCATATCTTCCGGAAAGGGCATCGGGTGCTGGGACTTTCATCTGCCATTATTGGTTCGGGTATGGCTTTCGAATACGGCTTTTTTAAAGAACTGATGTCGACGGTAAAGGCCGTTGGTGGTTTCGACAAGGAAATTGAATTGAAGATGTTGAAAGCCGGACACAAAATTGAATACCTCGACGATGCGCTGGTTTACGATGAAAAAGTTCAGAAAGCGGAAGTATTCAGCAACCAGCGGCGGCGTTGGCTTTCAGCCCAACTTCACTACTTCAGGCTCGATTTTCTGAATGCTTTGAAAGACCTGATTTTAAAGGGAAATGTTGATTATTTCGATAAAGCAATTCAATTCATTCAGCCGCCAAGGGTATTGCTTTTAGGGGCAGTTATCCTGTTTGGAATAATATTTCTTGCTGTCAATTACCTGCTCAATAATGTTTTACTATTTTCTGCAGGCTGGGTAATCGTTGGCACCGCATGTATTTTATCCTTTTTGTTTTCAGTTCCGCGATCGTTTTACAATTCCAAAACGCTCAGCGCATTGGTGAGTTTGCCAAAAGGCATGGTTCTGATGCTTTTATCGTTGCTGAAAATCAGGGGAGCCAACAAAAAGTTTATTCATACGAAACATACGGCAAGTTCAAAATAGACTGAAAAGCAGCATTTTCACTTGATATTCAGCTTATTTATTCAAAATCAATAAAGAACAAAAATGAAAAACAGATTAGAGAAATTGGAGGCTTTGCGGGGATTTGCGGCTCTTTATGTGGTGTTTTTTCATGTTCTTCCCCAGAAAATTTATTTGTTAGGAATTAATGTCGGTGCAATTTTCCGGTTTGGTCCGGAAGCTGTCATCGTCTTTTTCGTGCTGTCAGGATTTGTGATCAAGTACACCTACGAACGATCAAAAGATAAATCCTTTCGGTTTTATTTCATTCGCCGGTTTATCCGGCTTTATGTGCCGCTTTTCTTTATTTTCCTGTTAGGATACCTGTTGAAATGTTACAGCGAAGGTGCACTTGCAAATCCCGAATGGGGAACTTTGTTTGGAAACATATTCATGCTTCAGGATGTGATATCGCAAAAACCAAATGTAATTTCAGCGGCCTATATGGGAAACGGTGTTCTGTGGTCGCTCTCCTACGAATGGTGGTTCTATATGCTTTTCTTTTTACTTGCGAATAATATCAAAAGCGAAAAGCTCAATAAATGGGTCAATATCATAACCATAACTGCTGCCGCTACCTATGTCATTTATCCATTCATTGTAAACCGGCTGGCCATGTATTTTGCCATTTGGTGGATCGGTGTACGATTTGCTGACACCTACATCAAGGGCGAGAAATATACCATCCGGTCGATCATGCCACATGCCTACGTGCTTTTTACCATCACTGCAATACTGGCTTTAAACCTGGCAATTCATTATTCCTATACTAAAGTCTACAGTTACCCGCTTGTGGCATATCCATTTATAGAATTACGGCATTTTGTATTTGCCAGTATGGTGATGTTTGGAGCGATAATCTGGGAGAATCTGGGTTGGCGCGGGTTTAATTCCCTGTTTGGAATTTTCAAGCACCTCGCTCCATGTTCGTATGTGATTTACATTGCGCATCATTACCTGGTCATAGAAGCAAGCTATCTGAGTTTTATCGGCAACAAGGTCGTTGAATATGGTCTCTATATTGTGTTTCTGATCATTTTTTCATACTTGTTGGAAGTAGTTGTTTATAACAGGATTAGAAAATTGCTGATTGGATAGAATGCATTGAAATTCAAAAGTTAAAACTGAGTACCACCAGAAAAAAAACAAATTATGAAAATAGGAATCGAAGGACAACGGCTTTTCCGGAAGAAAAAACATGGAATGGATATGGTGGCATTGGAACTTATCCGAAACCTTCAGGAAATTGACAAGGAAAATGAGTACTTTATCTTTGTCAAGCCTGACGAGGATAATCGGGTTTTGGAAGAAACGCCAAACTTCAAAATCGTACAACTTGAAGGTGGTTCTTATCCAATGTGGGAACAGTTTGCATTGCCAAAAGCTGCAGGAGAAGCGGGTTGTCAGATTTTGCATTGCACAAGCAATACTGCCCCGTTGAACTGCAAAATTCCATTGGTGGTCACACTTCACGATATCATTTATATGGAAAGCAGTTATCTCCGGATATTGACCGGGAGTGCAACTTCGTACCAGAAATTCGGGAACGTTTACCGGAAAATCGTGGTGCCACGGGTTGTTAATATGAGCCGGAAAATCATCACCGTTTCGCATTTCGAAAAAAACCGGATTGCCGAGTTCTTCGATATGAAAGGTGACAACCGGCTAACCGCTGTTTACAACGGGGTCAGTGAACATTTTAAGCCAGTCACTGATCTGTCAGAACTCAAACGTGTCAAAGAAAAATATCATTTGCCCGACCACTATTTCTTTTTCCTCGGAAATACCGATCCTAAGAAAAATACCAAAGGAACTTTAAAAGCTTTTTCTGATTTTTTAAAACAAAGCGGTACCGATTACAAACTGGTGATGCTCGATTACGACCATAGTGAGCTCGAAAAACTGTTGGAAGAAATTGGCGACAAACAACTGATTGACCAGATTGTACTTACCGGATATGTGATCAACACTGATCTTCCGGCCATTTATTGCCAAAGCAAAGTCTTTCTGTATCCATCACTACGCGAAAGTTTCGGCATCCCGATGCTCGAAGCAATGGCCTGCGGAGTTCCTGTAATTACTTCAAATACATCGTCAATGCCTGAAGTGGCCGGATCTGCAGCTTGCATTATCGATCCGTATAAACCAGAGGAAATAACCGGAGCGTTGGTCAAGTTGGTGAACGACGAAGATTTAAGGACAAAATTGATTAAAGAAGGTCTCATACAGGCGGCAAAATTCTCCTGGAAAGCTATGGCTCAAAGTGTTCTGGAGATTTATCGTGAAATTGGGACCAAAAAGTAAAACAAATAACCTTGAATAAAATACTAACATATTCCAGATATCTGTTTGACTACCTGAAGCATGGAGAGTGGGGCTCAATCTTTGCCTCTCTGAAATATATCGTAAACAAATCTTCACATCAGTCTGACCGGATCATCGAGACTTCTGTAGGTACGTTCTTTTGCCGGAAAAACACCAATGATTTTCAATTTGCCAATCTGTATTACGAGTGGGGAGTTAAAAAATTCATCCTCAAGCGGTTGGCCGAATTTTCAGTTTTCATAGATGCCGGATCGTGTATTGGAGAATATTGTATTTTACTGGCAAAAAAGGATAAGAAATGTTTTGCCTTTGAGCCCGTTTCAGACAATATCCATACGTTCGAAAAAAACATCACATTAAACGGTTTGCAAAACAAAATCAGAATCTTTCCATTTGGACTGGGTGAAGATAATTACCAGTCAGGATATTTCTTTAATCCCGTAAATACAGGTGATTCAAAAATAAACAAGGTGAGCGATCACGGTCAAAATACAGCTGAAATCAGGAAACTGGATTCCATGATTGCTGATTTGGCTATCGATCCGGATGAATCCATTTTCATGAAGCTTGACATCGAAGGAATGGAAGCTGAAGGTATCCGGGGAGCGACTGAATTCATCAGGAAATACCCAAAGCTGACACTCATTATCGAAGATAAACACAGCGGAAAAAATCCTATCCGGGATGCTCTTAACGAAATAGCCGTCTTTGAATACGGACCGGTTGACGAGTTTAATATGTACGCTAAAAAAATCAGAAATTTCTAAACCTGAATAGCATGAAAGCGATCGAAATCATTTTCTGGGTTTTATTATTTATTGTATTCTATGCCTATGTAGGCTATGGAATCCTGTTGTTTTTCCTGATCAAATTCAAACGAATATTCAGCAAAAAGAAGCAAACAACAACTGATGATTATGAACCTGAAGTCACCTTGTTCATCGCCGCCTACAACGAAAAGGATTTCGTGGATGCGAAAGTAAAAAACTCGCGTGAATTGGATTATCCAGCCGAAAAATTGCACCAGGTTTGGGTTACTGACGGATCAAATGACGGTACACCGGATTTATTAAAAACCTATACTGAAGTTGAAGTTCATCACAGCCCGGAGCGAAACGGCAAAATCGGTGCCATGAACCGCGGAATGAAACTGGTAAAATCACCGATTGTTGTATTTTGCGATGCAAATACCATGCTGGGAACAGAGTCAATTCGCCGGATTGTCAACCTTTTCAGCAATCCGAAGGTAGGATGCGTTTCAGGAGAGAAACGGATTTACGGTAAAGAAAAAGATGCCGCAGCCGGTGCTGGCGAAGGTTTGTACTGGAAATATGAGTCGACACTCAAAAAATGGGATGCCGAACTCTATTCGGTTGTTGGAGCTGCGGGTGAACTGTTTGCCATTCGTACCGAACTTTTTCAGGAGGTTGAAAAAGATACTTTACTTGACGATTTTATTATTTCGCTTCGGGTGGCTCAGAAAGGTTACACCATACAGTATGATCCGGAAGCTTATGCCATCGAAACAGCTTCGGCCAATGTGAAGGAAGAACTGAAACGAAAAGTCAGGATTTCGGCCGGTGGAATCCAGTCGGTCGTTCGTTTGAGTTCACTGCTGAACATTTTCAAATACGGAACTTTATCATTCCAGTATATTTCGCATAGGGTTTTGCGTTGGACACTGGCACCACTGTCGCTTCTGGTCATGATTCCAGCAGGACTTGCTCTGGCCATTAACGAAGGACTATTTCTATTGGGATTTTACAGCATTTTGTTCTGGCTTCAGATTCTGTTTTATGCCTCGGCAATGCTTGGCTGGTACCTCGAAAACAAATCAATCAAGGTAAAAATACTCTTCGTACCGTACTACTTTTTTATCATGAACCTTTCTGTTTTCCTTGGGTTTAAACGTTATATCAAAGGTTCGCAATCAGTGAACTGGGAACGCGCCAAACGCGGAAATTAAATTTTTAAGGAATGAACATGTTCAGGTTTCTATTTGCATCACTTAGCTTTTTACTCGTCAGCAATACGGTTATCGGCAAGAACACAAGTTTCAGAATAGAAATAAGTCAATTGTATCTTGATGGAAATAACCAGGAATTTAAAGACATACAACCCGGAGATACCCTTTTAATTGTAGCAGGGAGCCGAGATTATCTCTTGATTAAAAATTTTAAAGGAAAGACTGACCACCCAATTGTGTTAATCAATTCAGGAGGTGAAGTGATTATTGATACCGATCATTATTACGGGATTTCAATTCAGAATTGTCGGTTCATTAAGCTTACCGGAACTGGTGATATCCGGGAAAATTATGGATTTCAAATCAGACGTGTAGCTAATGGTGGTGGAATTGGTGTGGGCGATTTGAGTTCAGATTTTGAGATTGAACACATTTCGATCGAAAACTGCCCGATTGGCGGCATATATGCAAAAACAGATCCGGATTGTACTCTGACTTCGGTAAGGGGAGTTTTTACTCAGTACAATACGAGTATTCACGACAATTATATTGCAAATGTAGGAAACGAAGGACTTTATATTGGCAGCAGCAAATATTCGGGACAAACCGTCAGTTGCAATGGAAAAGACACCATACTTCTGCCCAGCATTCTCGATGGTGTAAAAGTCTATAACAACATCATTAAATATTCAGGCTGGGATGGAATTCAGGTAAGTTCTGCTTCAAAAAACTGCCGGATATACAACAACACCATACTTTTTGACAGTCAGGCTGAATACGAGAACCAAATGTCGGGGATACTCATCGGTGGTGGCTCAAAGTGCGATTGTTACAACAATTTCATCAGTCAGGGTAAAGGAAACGGCATTGAAAGCCACGGTCTTGGCGGATACCGGATTTTCAACAATATTATTGTTGACGCCGGTCGAAGCTTCTTACCTAAAGATTTAACAAAAATGAAGCATGGGATTTTTGTAACCGATGTTTCCACAGAAGAAAACTCTTCATTTTATATGGAGTACAACGATATCATCAACCCAAAGTCCGATGGAATAAGGTTTTCAAGTATCAAGAGTTTAAACAATGTGATTGCTTCAAATGCCATCATCAATCCTGGTAATTTTGATTTTTACGAAAACGGAAATACCAGTTTTAAAGGTTCAGATTCATACATTATGCTTCCCTACCATGAGACTCAAGTAGGTTTTCTAAATAATTTTTTATCCCGAAAAATAGCTGATGCAGGATTTAGCTCAACAAGCACGGTGTCTCCGGAAGATTTTGAATTGAAATCCGGATCTCCGCTTATTGATGCTGCATTTCCAGATAAAAGTATAACCTTTGATTTTTCAGGATTTCCACGTCCATTCGGACCAAAATCAGATATCGGTGCTTATGAATACAATGTGACAAACGCTGATTTTTTTCGAAATAATTTTCCTGAAAGGCATTTTCAAATTTTAGAAAATCCAGTAAAGAACTCACTAAAAATATTTTCCGAAAGTGGGACAGATCAGAAACTCACACTGAATATTTATAATTTAAACGGACAGCTAATCAGGCAGTTCCGGAATTCGGCTTTAAAAATGGAACCCAAAATAATTCAGACCGATGTCTCCGGAATTTTGTCGGGATTTTATTTATATACTATTCAAACCGAGAATGGTTTAAGCTCTGGAAAATTCGTAAAGTGGTAATTTTGAGTTTAATATTTTTCGGCAATTCTACACTGGAGATCATCATTTCAGCATGATTGACTTTATTGGTGCTAAATTAGTAATACCTTCCGAAAATCTGTCAATGTCCAGTTGGAAAATTCTGTTTTTGATGGATAAAAAACCTAAGTTGTACAAATATTGTACAAATGAACATAAATAAAAATGCCAACTACTGATTATCAAGCAGTTGGCATTTTTTCAGTGACCCCGGTAAGACTCGAACCTACAACCTTCTGATCCGTAGTCAGATGCTCTATCCATTAAGCTACGGGGCCATTTTAAAGCGATGCAAATATAATACTTACCGGAACAAAAACAACAATCGGAAAGGATAAACATCGCTTATTCTTTCTTATTCAATTATTATTAATAATAACTGGCTGATTTTAAATGGTCAAGGCAACGCCGACTAATGCATGAGTATATGCTATGACCAATTTTATTTATTTTTTCGGGCTACAAAATCCTTGATCTCATCGATACTCATAGTTTTTACATTGGTAATTATAATATCGGGATCGACAAAGTCTCCGTATTGGTTGCATTCCCGAATTACTTCAATGAAAACTGACTGAAGATCTGCCTTCACAGGAAATAGCAAAACGGAAATGGCAAGATTATCAAAAAAGTTAATTTCTTCGAGATTGCCATTGTGCTTTTTTAGAGCAAATTCAAGTTCAGTCTGAATGATTTTGCACTGGATTGAGGAATATTTCATCCCATTTTCTCGTCCGATAAAAACGACGAAATAGCGTAATTTCTGTCCCTTTCCTCCTAAACCGGTAGAAATATAAACCTGCTGTTCATCCAAAAGTGAACTTTGAATGACCATTCGGCTTTCTTGTAATGCCAGAATACTCCACTGCCGCAATTCCGGATCCGGATTACACGTATATTTCTCGATGGCACGAAAAGTTTTAACTTTTTCCTGAGAAGCAAGCGATACCAGAATGTTCTTCTTTAATTGTACTGAAACTTCCGGATCGAATAAATCTTTCTGAAACTGTATAATTTCTTTGTGACTATATCCGGATTGCAGGTTTTGCCGGAAATTAAAATACTCCATCTGGAGCTCCACATCAATTTGCTCCTCCAGAATACTAAAGTTATCAGGTAAAGAAGAGATCGCTTCCTGTATTTTTCGGTATATATTATCTTCCTCCATATTCATTTTCTTGAATTACAAAAGTAACCGAAACTGATTTGCTTTTTAAGGAAAACCATATTTTTTCAGTGTATTGTCAAAACTTAAATATCTTTGCGTCGTTATTCTTATTTAGTTTAAATTAGCATAGCATCAGATATACAAACTGTGAGACTCTCGGAAGTAAAAAATAAAGAAACTGTAATAATTACCAAAGTTTTAGGGCATGGTTCTTTTCGGAAAAGAATAACTGAAATGGGTTTTGTAAAGGGGAAAGAAGTAACAGTAATTAAAAATGCTCCTTTTAATGGTCCAACTGAATATAAAATTCTCGATTATAACATTACTCTGCGCAAAACTGAAGCTGATCTGATCGAAGTAATCAGCCAGGATGAATCTGTCCCTCAGGCAACTAAAAGCTTTGATGGGGTAATCGATAATGAAAATCTGAAAGTCTCTGCCAAAGAAAAAGAACGAACCATCAATATAGCCCTTGTTGGAAACCCGAACTGTGGAAAAACAACCTTATTCAACTTTATTTCGGGCTCGAAGGAGCATGTCGGTAACTACAGCGGAGTAACCATTGATGCTAAAAAGGCTACTTTCACCGATGGCGGGTATAAATTCAACATTTTCGACTTACCCGGAACATACTCACTTACAGCATATTCTCCGGAAGAAATATACGTCAGAAGATTTATCATGGAGGAAACTCCGGACATTGTAATCAATGTCATCGATTCGTCGAACCTGGAGCGGAACCTTTTCCTGACCAGTCAATTGATCGATATGGATATCAAAGTGATTATCGCTTTGAATATGTATGATGAATTACTGAAAAATAATGTAAAGTTTGATTTCAAAAGTTTGGGTAAACTGATGGGTATTCCAATTATTCCTACGGTTAGTTCAAAGGGAAAAGGAATTCAGGAACTGATAAAAAAGACCATTGAAGTTTATGAAGATCTCGATCCGATTGTAAGGCACATTCACATTAATTACGGCGAGGAACTCGAAAAATCGATTCAAATCCTCCGGGCCAAAATAAAGCTGGAAAAACCAATTACCGATCATATTTCGTCCCGTTTTTTAGCCATCAAATTGCTCGAACGTGACAAACAGGCTACCGAATCATTGGCATCCTATCCAAATTTTGCTGAAATTGAAAAAACTGCACTCAATGAAATCAAAAGAATTGAGCGAATTTTTAATGAAGATAGCGAAACCGTAATTACCGATGCAAAATATGGTTTTATTTCCGGCGCCCTGGAAGAAACCTATAAACAAAGAAATAAAAACTTAAGCAGCTATTCTGAACGAATAGACAACGTACTAACACATACCTATTTGGGGTTTCCAATTTTCATAACATCCATCTCGCTTGCTTTTTATGCAACATTCAAATTGGGCGCAATCCCGATGTTGTGGATCGAAAAACTGGTGGCCTTCATCAGCCAATTGGTCTCGAGCATGTTAACAGATGGAATGCTGAAAGATCTGCTGATAAACGGAGTCATCAACGGAACCGGCAGCGTTCTTGTATTTCTGCCAAATATATTGATACTTTTCTTTTTCATCTCCTTTATGGAAGATTCCGGCTATATGGCCCGCGCTGCTTTCATTATGGATAAAATCATGCATCGTTTTGGCTTGCATGGACGCTCATTCATTCCAATGGTCATGGGTTTCGGCTGCAATGTGCCGGCAATCATGGCAACCCGTACTTTGCGAAGCCCCGGCGACAGGTTGCTTACGATGCTTATCATACCATTCATGTCGTGCAGTGCCCGACTTCCTGTATATGTACTTTTTATTACGGCCTTTTTTCCGGAAAAGCCTGCGCTCATTCTTGCCAGTTTGTACTTCACCGGCATACTAATTGCTTTCCTGACTGCACAATTACTTAACCGGACTTTTTTCAGGAACAAGGAAACTCCATTTGTGCTCGAATTGCCTCCTTACCGGATTCCAACTCTGAAAAACATCATCATTCACATGTGGGATAAGGCCAGGCAATATCTTCAGAAAATTGGCGGAATAATTTTGATTGGAGTCATAATAATTTGGGCACTGGGATATTTTCCACGAGAAGATTCTATGGAAGCTGCCAATTCTGTCATTCTCAAGAATAAAATTATTAATCATGAATTCTCAACTGACTCCATTCACCTGAATTCGGTTCACAAACAGAGCCTTCGACTGCAAAACAGCTATCTCGGAAGATTAGGTCAGCTAATTCAACCTGCCATGGCACCGTTGGGGTTCGATTGGAAAATGAGCATCAGCCTTTTGGCAGGACTTCCGGCAAAAGAAATTATAGTAAGCACGATGGGTGTATTATATCAGGCCGATACGAATAATCCGGATAAAGGGCTGAGCGATAAATTGAAACAGGAAAAGTTTATTTCAGGAGAGCGGATAGGCCAAAAGGTCTTTTCGATTCCGGTTGCATTATCTTTTCTGGCCTTTGTATTGATCTATTTCCCTTGTATCGGTGTTATAGCAACCATAAAGAATGAATCAGGGAAGTTAAAATGGGCCATATTCACCGTAGTTTATACAACTGCCGTGGCCTGGTTCATTTCATTTTTGGTTTTCAACATTTCGTCTTTTTTTATAGCGTAAAATAATTTAACTAAATTATGATACAAGATATTATAGCTTATTTGATTTTACTGGTAACCTTCGGAATATTCATTCGGAAAATTCTCCTGTTTTTCAATCTTGCCGGCAAAAAAAAGGTTGATTCATCTAAATGCGGAGGCTGCGCAAGTGGTTGTGAGATGAAAGAAATGCATCTAATGAATAAAGTAAAAATAACAAAGTACGATCAGTACCGGCTGTATTTATAGACTTTTCAGTTTCGAAATGGTATCCATCGGGTTTTGCGAATTGAAAATAAAACTTCCGACCACAAGGATATCGACTCCTGAATCAAATAACTTTTTACCGACTTCGAAATTCACTCCTCCATCCACTTCAATTAATGCCTGAGAATTCCGTCTAAGAATCATTTCTTTCAAAGTCTCAGCTTTCCGGATAGTGTTTTCAATAAATTTCTGACCTCCAAATCCGGGATTAACCGACATTAGTAAAACCATATCCAATTCGGGCAGTATTTCTTCGAGTAAAGAAACCGGTGTGTGAGGATTAAGGCAAACGCTGGCCTTTATCCCTAAATCTTTAATTTGCTGAACAGTGCGACTGAGATGCTGGCAAACTTCATAATGTACGGTAATGATTGAAGCACCGGCACGGTAAAAATCCTCAATATATTTCTCCGGATTAACAATCATCAGATGAACATCGAGTGGCTTTTTACTTATTTGATTCACTGACTGGATAACCGGAATTCCGAAAGAAATATTTGGTACAAATACCCCATCCATCACATCACAATGAACGAAATCAGCTTCGCTTTGGTTAATCATTTCAATATCCTCACCCAACGAATTAAAATTAGCAGCGAGTATAGATGGTGCGACAAGTTTCATACAAATTACTTTTTATCGTAAAAGTAAGATTTAATCGATAGGAATAAATCGGATAAATAAAAAAAGCTGCAGAAAGCAGCTTTAATTAGATTAGAGATAGGCTCTTAATAATCTGTTACGGTAGTTATTCCGCATCTTTTTAATCGTCTTTTCTTTAATTTGCCTGACCCGCTCCCGGGTTAATCCAAATTCATCACCAATTTCCTCCAATGTATGCTGACTCTTTCCGCTTAATCCAAAATAATACCGGATAACATCGGCTTCACGCTCACCAAGTGTTGACAAAGTCCGTTCAATTTCCTTACAAAGAGAAACATTCATCAGGCCTTTTTCAGGACTGAGAGAATCTTCATTCAGCATAACCTCATACATCGAATTTCCTTCTTCATCATGAATAGGAGCATCCATCGAAACATGATGAGTCGAGACTTTCAATGCATCTTCAACAGCCTCAGGTGAAGTGGAAAGCGTGTATGCTACTTCTTCTGAAGTCGGTTCTCTTTGAAATTCCTGCTCCAACCTGTTAAATGTTTTATTAATTCGGGTAATCGATCCGATTTTATTTAAAGGTAAACGAACAATTCGGGCCTGTTCAGCCAAAGCCTGCAATATTGATTGACGAATCCACCAAACTCCGTAAGAAATAAACTTAAATCCTCGTGTTTCATCGTACCGCTGTGCAGCCTTTATCAATCCCAGATTACCTTCATTAATTAAGTCAGGTAAGCTAAGTCCCTGATTCTGATATTGCTTTGCAACTGAAACTACAAATCTTAAATTTGCTTTAATCAGTGCTTCCAAAGCAAATTTATCACCTTTTTTGATCCTTTTAGCCAATTCAACTTCTTCGTCGGCTGAAACTAAATCGACCTTCCCAATTTCATGCAGGTATTTATCAAGCGATAGCGTTTCCCTGTTTGTAACCTGTTTTGCAATTTTAAGTTGTCTCATTGTCTAAATGATGTAAGATTATACTAACAAAGATCTTCTAAGCCAAGTATTCAATTACGAAATTAATTATTCTAAATATTCTGAACTGAAATTTAACTTCAATTTGTCCGAACGATATGAATTATTCCATGAAATGTTCAAATTTCGCTTCGAACGATACTTTTTTTATTCATGAAATATCCTGAAAAACTCACCTGAAAAAATAAGTTGTTTAAAATGCCCGATTCCGCTATTCATTTTGTACTTTTGCTTTGGTGATATTTAAGTATTTCGCTATACTTGCAAAATATTTCGAACAAGGATCAATTATCCGAACTATCAATTCCACTTTTCTTTTTTTTCAACCACTTGACCTTTTGGATATAAACAAATCAATCAAAAATTATGTATGATATTATTGAATTAAGCAGAAAACTTCTTCCTGACTTAAAAGAAATTGCAAAAGAACTTGACATCAAAAAGATTGAATCTTTTAAGAAACAAGATTTAATTTATAAAATTCTTGACACTCAGGCTATTTTAGCGTCTGAAAGAAAACCTGATGATAAGAAACTAAGATCTCCAAGAGATACTAATGTAAAACGTGAAGAGAACTCTGTTTTAAAATTCTTTAGCCGAAGGAAAGAAGAAAAACCGGAAGAAAGTCCTGAGGTAAAAGCAGAGCCTGAAAAAGTGACCCCTATTGCAGAAGTTGAACCACGTAAAGAAGGGAAAAGAGAATTTCAGATCAAAAAACGCCCACGCACTGAGCACATTAAGGCTGGGTCTTCCAATCATAATCCAAACCAAAATCCGAATCCCAATGCCGTTCAGGGCCAAAAGCCTGACCAGCGTTCCGCAAAAGTTCCGAATAAAAATCAAAATCCGAACCAAAACCCTCATCTGAAAGTCAGACAGGAGATTTTCTTTCCGGAAGATCCGATTGAAAATGAACCGGATATTGTTGTTCCTGAAGCAATCGTCTACCATGAACCAATTCAGGCAATTGATAAGGAAGTAAATCCCGAGACGCCGAATCAGGAAGAAATCAAATCAGATGATTCAGCTGAAAAACGGAATGATAATCAAAATAAAAAGAATAATCCACGCTGGGAAAACCGTGAAAATCAAGGTCCAAAACAGCCGAAGCCACAGCAAAATCAGGAAAAAGCTTATGAATTTGATGGAATAATAAGTAATACCGGTGTGTTGGAAATTATGGTCGATGGATATGGATTCCTTCGTTCATCGGATTTCAACTATCTGAACTCTCCTGACGATATTTATGTATCTCAGTCGCAAATCAAACTGTTTGGTCTCAAAACCGGCGATACGGTTACTGGAACTATTCGTCCTCCAAAAGAAGGAGAAAAATATTTTCCACTGATCAAGGTCATTGAAATCAATGGAAGAACACCCGATTACATTCGCGACCGTGTGCCTTTTGAACATTTAACACCACTTTTCCCGAACGAAAAATTCAATCTGACCGGAAATGGACACGACAACCTTTCAACACGTATTGTTGATCTTTTTGCACCTATCGGCAAAGGACAGCGCGGTTTAATTGTTGCCCAGCCAAAAACTGGTAAAACTGTTTTATTGAAAGAGATTGCCAATGCAATTGCTGCAAATAATCCGGAAGTTTACATGATGGTATTGCTTATTGACGAGCGTCCTGAAGAGGTTACTGACATGGCCCGCCACGTAAATGCCGAGGTCATTTCATCAACTTTTGATGAACCGGCTGAACGTCATGTCCGTGTTGCCGGTATGGTACTCGAAAAAGCAAAACGTCTGGTTGAATGCGGTCACGATGTGGTGATTCTGCTTGATTCCATTACCCGTTTGGCCCGTGCCTACAATACCGTTGCTCCTGCATCAGGAAAAGTATTGTCGGGTGGAGTTGATGCCAATGCACTGCACAAACCAAAGCGTTTCTTTGGAGCCGCAAGAAATATTGAAGAAGGTGGATCACTGACAATTATTGCCACAGCACTTACAGAAACCGGATCAAAAATGGACGAAGTAATTTTCGAAGAATTCAAAGGTACCGGTAATATGGAATTACAGCTCGATCGGAAATTATCGAACAAACGAATTTTCCCTGCTGTAGATATCACCTCTTCGAGCACTCGCCGCGAAGACTTGCTGATGAACAAAAACGTGCTTGATAAAACGTACATTCTCCGCAATTTCCTTAGCGATATGAACTCAATTGAAGCGATGGAATTCATTAAAACACGAATCATGAGAACCGATTCGGTTGAAGAATTCCTGGTTTCGATGAACGATCAATAAAGAAGCAAGAAAATAGAAAAAAGGAAAAAGGAAAAAGTTCGTTCGCCGAATATTTTCCTTTTTTCATTTTCCTTATTTTAATCCCAGTTTGAAGTTGAAATTGGAGGAAGGATGAATGGCTTCTGAATTCTGGTATTTTTTAAGTATTCGCTTGACCACATTTGAATTGATCGCTTCTCCGGAATAGTCTATTAAAAAACGGTTGAATCCATTCTTCTCCAATTGATTCCGGTAATGGAACAAAGCCACCGGAATGGTGGGGTAAACAACAGTTATTCCATCCCGAACATCTATTCTGAACTTTTTATTATTCTCATCGGCAAAAAAATGATTGTCAGCGTCCTTTCTGACAGGCATCCTGGAATAAAACAATTCCGGATAAAAATAAAGCGGAACAACTCCCTGTTTATTAACCATCGAAAGCAAATTGTCCAGATCATTTTCAAGAGGATAAACAAAATGACTGATTTTTTCCTCGTGTAACATTCGCGCGGCGGCATCATTTAATACATACACATTTTCGTTACAGCTAATTTCAGCACCTGACGGAATAAGCAACTTCTGTGAAAGGTGACTGATGAAAAAGTGCGTAAATCCTGAAGTAAAAAGTCTGGATGCCAGATCCCGGTAAAAATCCAGCAGGTTCTCCGAAATAAATTTAGGAAACTCAATCCATATCTTTTGCCTGTTTTGCTTATATATTGAAGCATTTACATCAAATTTTTTCCAATCAGATCGCTTGTAAGAAAGGATAACCGCCTCGTAATCATCGAACCGAAGTTTGGGCAACCAGTCCGGACTTCCAATTCGAAGCATCAACATCGGCAATTGCATTTTTTCGCCTTCTACTTGAAGGCTTTTTCTGATCTCCTGCTTTTTTAGCGGATGTTTTTTAAGTTCCGGAAGTACATTTACATTGCCAAGACGTGATGAAAAACTTTGAGTTTTCACCCGTACCAGCAGAACTTCATCTCCTTTTGATATTTTGCCGCTTAACTCTGCCGGAACCTGGTAAACATCTCCATTCCTGACAAAATTTTCCATTTTAACATACAACTGCTCATCATCAATCTCTTTCCGAATCCGGATTCGGAACCCTTCCTCCAATTTGACTGAACTCGTGAATGAAATTGATTTCCGGTCCACATGGGTAATTGCCCCAACGCGGATGCCAATAGAAGGATCATCCGTTATTCCATCCGTGATCGAACCGCTCAGGAAATACCCGGTTTTTTCGCGTCCCATATCCAGCTCAAGCATTTGGCGCGCCATTTCCATATTTTGCTGATTATCTATGGCCATCCGATAAGCTTTGCATACCTGAAATACATAATCAGCAGACTTCATCCGTCCTTCGATTTTCAGGGAATGAATACCCAGCTCCATCAATTTCTGAAGGTTTTCAATTTGCTGATTGTCTTTCAGGCTAAAGAGAGCATGCTGTTCTCCCCCACCCTGATAAATCCTTCGGCAACTTTGTTTGCAGATTCCGCGATTTGCGCCCTGACCTCCGGAATAACTGCTGAAAAGACACATTCCTGAAAATGAATAGCACAAAGCCCCGTGAACAAAAACCTCAAGTTCAGCTTGACTGTGAGTTTTGATTTTTTCGAGTTCCGGCATAGTCAATTCACGGGCCAGAACAGTTCTGACTATTCCTTTCGAAGCACCAAAGTTTACACCCGCCGAATTATGGATTCCCATTTGTGTACTTGCATGCAAAGTCAGGCCAGGGAAGTATTTACGGGCAATGTAATAAACACCCCAGTCTTGAATAATTATAGCATTCACCTGGAGTGAATTGAGAAATGCCAGAATTTCGATTAGCTGATCGATTTCCTTATTTTTCAGCAGAACATTCAGGGTAATATAAATTTTAATCCGCTTCTCGCGGGCTTTCTGAACAGCCAACTGAAGTAACGGCCTGGTAAAATTACTGGCGCGTCCGCGGGCATTCAGTTCCTGAAGACCCATGAAAACTGCATCAGCGCCTGCGTTCAGTGCAGCATAGAAAGATTCCACATTTCCAACCGGAGCCAACAATTCAGGCTTTCTAAATCCCATACCAATAAATTTTACATGGCAAAAGTAGATAATTTGGCATTCGGAAAATTTAAACAGGAGAATATTCCGGAATTCATTGATCCAATGCTTCAATCATTTAATTAATTTACTGAAATTTAGTATGATTATTTACCACAAATTACAATGATTTCTTATTTTTAATAAATCTAAATTACATTTTTCGATTCATTTTGCCATGTTCAGATTGCAATTTCAAATTTAAAAGCAGTATTTTTACAGCATAAAGTTCTGCAAATGCAAAATTTGATCAACATTCACAATACTTTACAGGAACAAACCAAGAAAACTATCCGAAGGGAACTTCTGGATGAGATTAACTGGGATGACCGGATCATTGGAATTAAAGGATTCCGCGGGGTCGGCAAAACGACATTCCTGATTGATCTTGTGAAAGAGAAATTTTTGAACGATAAAACCTGCCTTTACGTCAATCTGAACAATTTTTATTTTGCCAAACGAAAAATCATTTCGTTTGCCGATGAATTTTACAAAACGGGAGGAAAAACACTGCTGCTCGATCAGATTCACAAATATCCGGACTGGGCTTCCGAATTGAGAAGCTGCTACGATAATTTTCCGGAATTGAAAATCATTTTCTCCGCATCGCCTGTTCTTCGGGTGCTTGAAGGGAATAATCAGCTAAATGAAATTGCCCGGATTTATCATCTTGAAGGACTTTCATTCCGGGAATACCTGAACTATCAATCGAACATGAATTTCAGGAGATATTCCATTCAGGAAATAGTGAGCAATCACATCAAAATCGCTCAGGAAATTACTCAGGATATAAAACCACTGGCCTTTTTTAATGACTACCTGAAAGAGGGTTTTTATCCTTATTTCCTGAATAACAACGGGTTTTATAACGAAACACTTTTAAAACACATTAACCTGGCACTCGAAATTGATGTCACCTATCTGAATCAGATTGATCTTCAGTATTTGCCAAAACTCCGGAAGCTGTTACAGATTATTGCCAGTCAGGTGCCATTTTCGCCAAACGTCAGTAAACTTAGTTCCGATGTTCAGACCTCAAGGGCAACCATCATGAATTACCTGAGGTACATGAAAAATGCGAGGATTATCAACATGCTCTTTACGAACGGGAATGAAGATGAAATCAAAAAGCCGGACTTGGTTTATTTGCACAACACCAACCTGATGTACGCCATTGATCCGGGAAATATAAGCAGTAAAAGCCTGAGACAAACATTCTTTTACAATCAGGTAGGTTATCAGAATCAGATTAAAAGTTCAGGAAAAGCTGATTTTAAGGTAGCCGATCAGTATCATTTCAGTGTTGGCGGAAAATACAGCGTGCCTGCAGAAGTTGGATATTTCGCAGCTGCCGACATGATTGAAGTTGGAAATGAAAACGTAATACCGTTGTGGCTATTTGGATTTCTATATTAAAAGCCCCTCCTGACCTCCCCGAAGCGGAGGAACAAAGACCTTTTTTAAAGGAAATAAGGGCAAATAAAGTATCGGTGAAAAATAAAAATTAAAATCAAGATAAATTTAAACATTACAAAAATGGCAAACAAAAAGAAGTTCATTACATGTGACGGGAACTATGCCGCAGCGCATATCAGCTACATGTTCAGTGAGGTAGCTTGTATCTATCCAATCACGCCATCATCGACCATGGCCGAATATGTCGACGAATGGGCAGCAAACGGAAAAACCAACATGTTTGGCCGTCCGGTTCGTCTGGCCGAAATGCAGAGCGAAGGCGGAGCTGCCGGTGCAGTTCACGGCGCTTTACAAGCGGGAGCTTTAACGACAACTTACACTGCATCGCAGGGTTTGTTGCTGATGATCCCAAACATGTATAAAATTGCAGGAGAATTACTTCCCTGCGTATTCCATATCAGTGCCCGTGCGCTTGCCGGACATGCTTTATCAATTTTCGGTGACCACAGTGACGTTTATTCAGCCCGCCAAACCGGTTTTGCCATGCTGGCAGCAGGTTCAGTTCAGGAAGAAATGGACCTTGCCGGTGTTGCTCACCTTGCAACTTTAAAAGCACGTGTACCTTTCATGGCTTTCTTCGATGGGTTCCGTACTTCACACGAAATTCAGAAAATCGAAGTGATCAGCAAAGAAGATATGCTTCCACTGGTTGATATGAAACTGATTCAGGAATTCAGGGATAAAGCAATTAATCCTGAACATCCGGTAACACGCGGGACTGCTCAGAATCCTGACATTTTCTTTCAGGCCAAAGAAGCTGCTAACCGTTTCTATGATGCAGTTCCGGATATTGTTGAAGCTTACATGCAGGACATCCAGAAAATTACAGGCCGCGAATACCACCCATTCACCTATTATGGTGCTGAAGATGCTGAAAACATTATCATCGCTATGGGTTCGGTAACTGAAACTATCCGCGAGACTGTCGATTATTTAACTGCTCAGGGTAAAAAAGTTGGTTTGTTGGTGGTGCATTTGTATCGCCCATTTTCTGCTAAATATTTCCTGAATGTATTGCCAAAATCAGTCAAACGCATTTCAGTACTCGACCGCAGCAAGGAGCCTGGTGCAACTGGAGAACCACTTTACCTGGATATATGTGAAGTTCTATACGGAACAGAAAATGCTCCGCTT
This sequence comes from Bacteroidia bacterium, assembly GCA_037143155.1. GTDB lineage: Bacteria > Bacteroidota > Bacteroidia > Bacteroidales > Prolixibacteraceae > Aquipluma. The sequence continues at coordinate 11,862 of JBAWZG010000003.1, read as the reverse complement.
ATCGTTGGCGGACGTTTCGGATTGGGTTCAAAAGACACCACTCCAGCTCAGATTCTTTCGGTTTACGAAAACCTTGAACTGAATGAACCTAAAAATCAGTTCACAATCGGTATTGTTGATGATGTAACTTTCAAATCGCTTCCATTAAAAGAAGAAGTAAATGTTGCTCCGGCCGGAACTTACGAAGCAAAATTTTATGGTTTGGGATCTGACGGTACTGTTGGTGCCAACAAAAACTCGATCAAAATTATTGGTGAAGCCACCGACAAATATTGCCAGGCTTATTTTGCCTACGACTCAAAAAAATCAGGCGGATTCACCTCTTCTCACCTCCGTTTTGGAAATGTACCAATCCGTTCACCTTATCTGGTAAACACTCCGGATTTTGTGGCCTGTCATGTGCCAGCCTACCTTCATTTATACGATGTTTTAAAAGGTTTGAAAAAAGGCGGCTCCTTCCTTTTAAATTCAATTTGGGAAGAAGCAGAAACGGTAAAAAGACTTCCGGACGGCATGAAAAAATATCTTGCTGAAAATGAAATCAAATTTTATATCATCAACGGGACCAAACTCGGCGAAGAAATTGGCCTTGGAAACCGCACCAATACCATCATGCAATCGGCCTTTTTCAAGATTACTGAAGTCATTCCATTCGAAACTGCCGTTTATGAAATGAAAAAAGCCATCGTGAAATCGTATGGTAAAATGGGCGAAAAGATCATCAACATGAACTATGCTGCTGTAGAAGCTGGCGGAAATAATGTGGTGAAAGTTGATGTACCTGCTGAATGGAAAAATCTGGTAATCAAGTCTGAAAATGATGACACTGACCGTCCGGCCTACATTACCAATATTGTTGACGTAATCAACGCCCAAAAAGGTGACGACCTTCCGGTCAGCACTTTCCTTGGTTCAGAAGACGGTACATTTATGTCGGGAACTGCTGCTTACGAAAAGCGCGGAATCGCAGTAAATGTTCCAGAATGGCAGGCTGAAAACTGTATCCAGTGTAATCAGTGTGCTTACGTTTGTCCTCACGCTGCAATCCGTCCGTTCCTGATCGACACCGATGAAATGGCTAAATTACCAAATGGAACAAAATCACTCGCAGCCATTCCAAACAAACAATTCCCGAATCTGAATTTCAGAATACAGGTAAGCGTTTTGGATTGTACCGGTTGCGGTAACTGTGCCGACGTTTGTCCGTCAAAAGTAAAATCTTTGGAAATGAAACCACTTGGAAGCCAGGAAGCTGAAATTTCACGTTGGCTTCATATGGACTCGAAGGTAACTTACAAGGAAAAAGTTGTTGAAAAAAGCAAATCGGTTAAAAACTCACAGTTCGCTCAACCGTTATTCGAGTTCTCCGGAGCATGTGCAGGTTGCGGTGAAACTCCATACATCAAACTGATTTCGCAACTTTATGGCGAACGCATGATGGTTTCGAATGCAACAGGTTGTTCTTCCATCTATGGTGGATCGGCTCCATCGACTCCATACTGCAAACACAAGGAAAGCGAAAAAGGTATTGCCTGGGCTAACTCATTGTTTGAAGACAATGCTGAATACGGATTTGGTATGTCGGAAGGTGTTGCCGCACAACGCGACCGCATCGAAATGATTATGAAAGCTGCGATTGCCAATGGTGCAACTGATGCCGAAAAAGAAGCATTTACTGCATGGATCGAAAATAAACTCAACGGCGAAACAACCGAAGAAGTTTCAGCAAAAGTTAAAGAAGTATTGGCCGGAAGTACCAATGATTATGCGAAAGACATCATGGGATTGAAACAATATCTGGTTAAAAAATCGCAATGGATCTTCGGTGGAGACGGTTGGGCTTATGATATTGGCTATGGTGGATTGGATCATGTTCTGGCCTCCGGCGCTGATGTAAACGTGCTGGTTATGGATACCGAAGTGTATTCAAATACCGGCGGTCAGGCATCGAAATCAACTCCGGTTGGAGCTGTGGCTAAATTCGCAGCTTCAGGAAAACGTATCCGCAAAAAAGACCTCGGAGTTATGGCTATGTCATACGGATATGTGTATGTTGCACAAGTTTCTATGGGAGCCAGCAATTCGCAATATTTGAAAGTTATCCGTGAAGCTGAAGCTTATCCGGGACCATCACTTATTATTGCCTATTCGCCATGTATCAGCCATGGATTGAAACAATCGATGGGCCGCACGCAGAACGAAGAGAAAATTGCTGTTGAATGTGGATACTGGAGTTTATACCGCCACAATCCGTTGCTCGAAGCAGAAGGGAAAAACCCGTTTGTTCTGGATTCCAGTGCTCCGGACTGGACGAAATTCCAATCCTTCCTACTTGGTGAAGCACGTTACAGCTCACTCAAAAAAGCATTCCCTGAAGTAGCCGACGAATTGTTCGCTGCTGCCGAAGAAAATGCGAAATGGAGATACAACGGGTATAAGAGAATGGCTGCTATTGATTATTCCTTAGCAGATTAAAGGAAAAAACCAATCCAAATAAGGTCAGGACAAACCCAAAATTTGTGCTTCACCAAACAACAAAAACTCCGGAGTACAGTTTACTTCGGAGTTTTTTGTATATAATTGTTCGTCGGAATGAAAAGGAAATTGACTTGAATAAATTAAATATTTTCTCACTCAAATCCTAAAATGCTTATTTTTAGACTACTAATGTAATTTCAAACTGATTACGATGTCTTCAAAAGTCTGTCTCCTCATAGTAATAACCTTGATTGCAATTTCAGGTTGCACCAGTACCAAATACCTGACTGATCAGGTTAGCATTGACCGGCAGCACGAGATGAGACGTCACCGAACAGGAGGAAATGTTGTCGATATTTTGCTCAACCTGACAACCTTGATCATTTCAGGAACATTGCATACTGAATTCGAACCGCTCCAAAGCGACAGGGAATTCAAGAAAATAACTGTTGTGAATCAATCGAAGGATAGTTTGTATGTCAATATGGTGACCGACGTTCTGTGGAAAGACAGCACGTACTGCGATGTGATGGGCATTCACCTTCCTGCAGGTGCCAGACAGAAATTACTGCTTCCCTACCCTGCTGCATATAATGTCTATTTCAGGACACCGGATACCGAAGAAGAACATATAGAAATCCGGACTGACAGCAAAACAAGCTTATTCAAGCTTCAACCCCGAATGGTAACCGATTCGATTCCAAACAAAAGTGTTCAGTAGGAAGTCTTGGCAAGCAGAATATATTGCGTAATCCTTTCGTCATAACTTTCCATCAATTTCTTAACTACGGAAAGCTTCGCGGTAAAGATCTGGTTTCCGATTGACCGGACTGGCAAAACTTTTGGCGAAGTTCCGGTTAGAAAGACACCATCAAACCGATTTATTTCAGAATCATTAACAGCCTCTTCAACCAGAATGAATCCCAAATCATTCAGGCATTCTATCACTTTCTGCCGGGTAATACCAACTAAAACTTTTGAGGAAGGAGCAGTAAAAAACACATCGTCCTTCACAAAAAATACGTTTGATCGGCTGCCTTCGGTAATCATTCCGTTGCGGTCGACCAAAAGCATCTCATAAAGTTTCTGTTCATGAATCAATTGATCAGCCTTTTCACGCAATGAATTTTGATTGATCTTGGCATTTGGATTTTCCCTTTCATCAAAAAGAAAATCAGTGGAAACTCCATTCAGATAATCTGAACGCGAAGGATAGTTATGGGGAATAAATGCAAACAACCATTTTGTTTCATTTTGAATAAGCGGATAAACGAACTTGACATTACCTTCCGATATTTGATTAATCGCCGCCAAATCAACTATTTTCTGTTGAAATTCCTCAAATCCAAGTTCAAATGAAATCCCCAGATTTTCTAATGAATGAATTAGTCGATTGAAATGGTCTTCAAGAAAAAGGGCAACCCCATCAATAATCCGGATCACTTCATAAACAGACTGACCTGTATTGTATTCATCCCATGGAAATTCCAATTCAGATACGATTCCATTACTGGTGAATATTTTCTTCATATCATGACTTTAATCAAACAGATAATTTTGTATCTTTCAAAATTCGAATTGAAATGAATTTCAGAAGTCCTATTTTTGTCCTGAAATTCAATAAGCTAAATCTGACCTAAGTCCAGCGATAAACCTTAATTCAGGATGAAAAATAATTTTGCTTTAAAAATAGCCCTTATTTATTTGATAGCAGGCTTTTTGTGGATACTTTCTACCGATCAGCTGGTCAGTTCCACTGGAGGATTTGGCACTTTCTATCAATTGGTTCAGGCCTACAAGGGTTGGATTTTTGTAAGTGCAACTTCAATCATTCTATTTTTTCTGATTAAAAATGAAATGAAATTAAAAGATCTGATGGTAGCTGATTTGATCAAGGCGAAAATTAAAGTGGAAGAATCGGATCAGCTGAAATCTGCCTTTTTAGCCAATATTTCCAACGAAATAAGAACCCCGCTGAATGGAATTTTAGGATTTTGTGAACTACTTCTGGATGATTCATTCAAAGAATCCGACAAACAGATTTTCGCCAAACATCTGACTAAAAACGGGAACGATCTGGTCAAATTAATCAGCGATATCATGGATATTTCGAAGATTCAGGAAAACCAATTCGAAATATCTAAAAAAAGATTCAATCTGAATTCACTGCTCTACATGATCTATTTAGAATACCGTCAATCAGACCTGAAAGCCATCCGTAATAAAATAAGCTTCAGGCTGATCAAGGGAAATGAAGATTCTGAAATTGAACTATATTCTGATCCCGTTAGACTAACTCGAATCTTTCAGAATTTGCTCAACAATGCTTTTTCAAATACACAAGAAGGATTTATCCATTTTGGGTATCAGAAGACTCCGGCAGGCATTGAATTTTTCGTGGAAGATTCAGGACAAGGGATCGAGGAATCGAACTCAGAACTTGTTTTTAACCCATTTTTCAAAGGCAAGCAACAGAATACCGGGAACAAGGGTTTTGGACTTGGATTGGCCATCAGCAAAGGACTCGTTAATTTGCTTGGCGGTGAGTTGAAATATTCTTCAAACCCAAACGCCGGAACAAGGTTCTATTTCAATATCAGTAAAAGTGATCTGCTATTGAACAGGCCCATTGAAAACATTCACAAGGATAAAATTCTTAAAATGAGAACGGTCAGTTTTGATCCATTTGAGAACAAATTGAACCAAAACTGACGACCTTTTCAAAAAGGAAACAGCAGCATAATCATTCCCTGGGTAACACTTCCTGTATTGTAATCGAGTTGAGAACCAAACATGCTGTGAGGGATCGAATAAATCAGTAACAGCACAATTGCTGCAATCACAGGATAGATTGGACGCTCCTTTTTACGGTTCATTAAAACCGCCAGCAACCAGAATACAAAGGCAATCAAAGTTTTATTATCAGTGAGATCCCAGCCAAAAGGAATACCGGTCCATAGATCGCCAAAAGCATAAAGCTGAACGATCGGTCCGAGAAACATACCGCCAATCATTAATGAGCCAAACGTGTACCAACTGAATTTCCGAAAGGCAGAAACGCCGAAAGCTGCCATCAGACCGGAAAGTGTCGAGAATAACATGGCTATAAACATAAAGAAAATATGTGGTATCAGAATGGTCAGCGGAACCCCACCCTTAAAACGTATCACAACAGGTGATTCTTTTAAATAAGTTGTTGTTCCTGCCTGATCTGTAACTTCAAAATAGTACTCAATTTTTCCCGCAGCTGGCTGCTTTGGTACCTCGGCAAAAAAACCTTCCTCTTTATAGACATGAAATATCTTATTCATGATAAACGAGTGAACCGGGGTGCTTTTAAACTGAAAATCGGCCACCTGAAGTTCGTCTTTTGAAAGGTATCTCTTGTAATAAATTTTAGCCTTTACCGTGGAATCTTTAATTCCAAGCATTACTTCCGGTTCGTCGTTCAAGGCAAGGCTTCGAACCAGTTTCAGGTGATAATCGACTCCATTGGCTGAAACCACAAATCGCTTTGGATAAGTCGGACCTGTTCTTCGCTGGTAAACAGCTGCTGAAATCGTGATCACAAAAGCAAGGATACCTAAAATGGTTTTATTCATAATCTTTTAATTTGAAGGATATTAATATTCTTTTCAGGATTAAAGCTGGATCAGTAGCACTTCTTTTTTTGCACCACGTAAAACTTCCACGTTGATGGTTTCACCATGTTTCAGCTGATTCAACCGGAACATATAATCCTGAATGTTATTTACAGATTTCCCATTGATTGAAATGATGATATCACCCTTTTTCATTCCTCCAATTGCGGCAGGTCGCCCGGGTGTAATCTGGTCAGCACGTAAACCATTCTTTGCATTTCCGGCATAATCCGGCATAATTCCCAGCGTTACACCTTTTCTGCGGCTGATGCCACGCCCTGAAGCCAATTTTGGGCCGGCTTCCTTAAAGATGAGTTTCGAATCAGAATTGGCCAAATTTGAAATAATCCGGTAGGCCACATCCGCAATTTTTACCATTCCATCGTAATTGATTTTATTCCAGGTATCTGCCGGAGTGTGATAATCCAGATGTGCCCCTGAAGATAAAAACAAAACAGGAACATCTTTCCCGTAAAATATAGCATGATCGGATGGCCCATAACCTTCGTCCGAAAGAGCAAGTTTCAGTTTGGTGGTATCGCACGATTCGTAGATAATTTTCCGGAAGGGTTCGGCTGTACCCACTCCGCCAATTTGCAATTTGGTGCTGTCGGTCAGACGGCCAACCATGTCGAGGTTCACCATGGCATCCACCTTTTTCAGATCAAAATCTGGATTTTCCACAAATTTTTTAGAACCGAAGGTGCCAATTTCTTCGCCGGAAAATGCGGCCACGACAATACTTCGCCTGTGACTTTCAGGATGAGCGGCCAGCTTTTCGGCCAATTCAAGCATCATTCCAACGCCTGAGGCATTGTCGTCGGCTCCATAATGAACGGCAACGGTATCAGGAACCCGGCTTCCGGAACCCACTCCACCCATACCCAGATGATCGAAATGAGCTCCAATAATAACATATTCGTTTTTAAGTATCGGATCGCTTCCGGGAAGAACCATCACCACATTTCGGGTTGGGACTGTAGTCTGAATCACATCCGAATGACCGGATGCACTTACTTTTGTGGAAAAACTTACCGGCTTGCGCAAGTCATTCAGTTTTTTCTCCAACTCTTCAACAGTTACCTTTCCGGATTCCAAAATCATATTGGCAATTTTTCGTGAAATCCTTATAGCAGGTATTCCAACCGATTGTTGACCTTTGGCCAGAGGTTCAAATTTATCTTCCGGATCGAAAAGCTGACCCGAAACAAGTAAAACGGCGATTGCACCCATATCTTTTGCCTGAAGCACTTTATCTCGGTCTCGACTGTATTTAATGTACGGGCTGGTGGTCTTTTCAATCTCCGGATCGGCACGCAAAACCATCACGATTTTACCTTTCACATCAGTATCCAAATAGTCATTCCATTTCAAACTGTCTTCATTAATGGCAAAACCGTAACCGGCAAATACAACTTCACCGTTGAAGGAATTATTTTCAGAAAAAGCATAAGGAACAAAATCAACTTCCGGTTTAAAAGCGGTTCCGGCAATGATCAGACTATTTGAAGGTCCCAGAATAATTTTGTCAGTAACCCGGTATCTCTGAAATCCCTGGCCAAAAAGGGGAGTCAGGCCATTTCCCTTTAAATCAGCACGAATGTATTCGGCAGCAAGACTATCTCCTTCGGTTCCTGTCTGCCGGCCTTTCAACTCATCAGATGCTAAGTAACTTACATGTTTTTTCAACTCATCTACAGTAACTTCAGGAGACTTTATTCTGCCTTTTGTAAATGAAAACGCTATAAATACCAATAAAATGAATGCAATTTTTTTAGAAATTTTCATATTCTTCAGTTAATGTATGATTCCGGTTTTATTCAAAACCAGCTATTATTCAAGATCATGGATAAAAATAGTAATCTTTTACTTTTCACAAGTAGAAAAGCCGGAAAATAACGGTTATGCTTTTTAACTTTGCTAAAATAAACCGCGACAGTTCAACGAAACAAAAGAAATACACTATTTTTAAGCACAAAAAAGCCGGAGTTAGAAATTTAATTGAACTTCCAACATTGGAAAAAACTAATTCATACCAACCAATGACAAATAACAAGCTTCACCTTTTGCTTGCGCTGACAACCATACTTTTTATAACTGGCTGTCAGAAAAAAACAGAAAAACTCATTCAATTTGTCGTTCCGCGAATCGGCACCGGTCCTTCAACCGGAACAGAAAGTATCAGGCAAAATCAGAATTCAAAAACATGGGGTTTGACAATTCCTGCAGTTTCAACTCCGTTTGGTATGACACAATGGACTCCTCAAACCCGCGATGGCGAAAAAAAAGGCATTTCACCCTATTATTATGGAGGGATGCAAATTCAGGGATTCAGAGGCTCGCATTGGTCTGAAAGCGCACAAAAACAAGATTACGGAAGTTTTACAATTATGCCGATAACTGACTATTTGCGGACTTTTCCGGCAGAAAGAGCTTCAGAATTTACTCATGAAAACGAAACATCTTCTCCTGCCTATTATTCGTGTATGCTTTTGAATTACATGACTTTTGTAGAATTAACAGGAACTGCGCACTCTGGGTTTTTTAAATTTTCGTTTGCAGAAGGGAAGCAAGCCTTTATACTCATTACCCCGAACAGCGATAATGGTCAGGGGTATATAAAAGTTGATACTGTAAAACAGGAAATCTACGGTTATAATCCAGTCAACGGGATCAGCCAGGATGCATTTCATGATGCCGGATTTAAAGGGTATTTTGTGGTGCGGTTCAATAAGGCTTTTGACAATTACGGCTGCTATTACCAGATGGAAAATCACAAAAAAGAAATTGAACTGTCGGCAAAATCCGATATTGGTGCTTATGCGTCATTTAAGATTAAACTGAAAGATGTCATTCTGGCAAAGGCAGGAACATCGTTTACAAGTATTGAAGCTGCACGGGCCAATCTGGACGCTGAAATACCAAACTGGGACTTTGAAAAAACAAAAACTGAAACCGAAAAAGTCTGGAACGAATCGTTATCAGCCATTCATTTAAAAGGCGGAAAAGCTGAAGATTATACTAAGTTTTATACGGCACTTTATCGCTCGCTGCTTTTTCCAAGAACCTTTAGCGATGTTGATGGCTCCTATCCGGCATTCGATGGAGGTAAACCGAACCGAAAAGTGGAACAAGGTCATGTTTATTACGACGATTTCTCGCTGAATAACCGGAGAAAGGCTCAACTTTCATTGGTCAGCCTGATAGCACCGGAGCAATACGAAGACATTCTGAAATCAGCGAAACTAAAAAAAGAACAAGGAGGTTGGAACGCCGATACCATCCTGACTGACATTTCCGTTCCATATCATTACAATAATTCTGATGGTGCGATTGAACGGCAAAGTAAAGTCAAATCGATTCTGAAAAATGATTATACCTGCTTCGATGGTGGGATACCGGGAAACGACAATTCAGGACTTAAGTCGGCATGGTATGTATTCTCAGCCATGGGATTCTATCCATCTTCCACCAAATCATCTGACTATCAGCTTTCTTCCCCAATTTACAAAGAGGTAGAATTAAACCTGAACCCAAAATTTTATCCGGGAGGAAAATTCAGGATTAGTCTCGACGATGCCGACACCTACAAAACATTTAATAAGGCTGAGTTGAATGGGAAAGAGATTCCCTTTGTACTGAAACATAAAGGCCTTCAGGAAGGTGGAAAACTGGAATTCTCGAATACCGGGAAATAACATCTGCTATAGAAATAATAGAAAAGCCCGGAATTTCAGGTGAAATTCCGGGCTTTTCTAAATAGAGCAATGCAGCATCAGCGAAGCGCAAAATTGATTGGAACGGTAAGTTGCACGGCAACTATTTTACCTTTATCTTTTCCTGGAATCCATTTTGGCATACTATTGATAACACGTAGAGCTTCCGCATCAAGCATAGGATCGACTCCTCTGGCAATTTTTGCATCGGTTACTAAACCATCCCTGGCGATTACAAAACTTATAAATACTTTTCCCTGAATCTTATTTTTCATTGCTTCTACAGGGTATTTTATAGAGCTTCCTATATATTTCCCCATTTCTTCCATTCCACCGGGGTATTCAGGCATTTGTTCAACATTTTCGTAAACTTTATCCTGAATTTGATCAGATTTAACCTGATCCTTACCCGGCTTTGTCTGAGCTTCGGGTTCGAAGGCAAATACTGCCGTTAAACATACTGCCATCAAAATTCCAAACAGGACTTTAACAATGGCTACTTTCTTGGATTTTATTTTTGAGATCATTTGGATACGATTTTTAACTAACGAATAATTAAAGTTGTTGGTCAACACAATTTGATCGCCAACATACTGATTGATTAGGATCTGCTTGTACCATGAAGGTGCAGTTCCCTGAGAGATTACGGCCTGATCGGCCAGAAATTCGTGATTCTCGCGCAGTGCCCGCCTGAACAGCCAAAAGAAAGGATTAAACCACTGAAAAACAGCAACCAGTTCGAGAACAAGCACATCAAATGTGTGTCCCTGTTTGATGTGTTGTTTTTCGTGCTCGAGCATTTTTTCCCAGCCTTTGGTATTTTGCAGGTTCTCACTCACGAAAACATAATTCAGAAAAGAAAATGGACTTAACTCCCGATCAAGAAAAACCAGTTTGATTTTCCCATCCGAAACAACCCGGTTCTGCACAATTAACCGGTAGATCTGAAGAATCTGAAATAAAAGCATCCCGGCAAAATATACCATTCCCAACAAATAGATATAGCCAATCACGGTGTAATTCAGCACTAAATGTTCGGTTATATTAGACAATTCGGTGCCATAAACTGTGACCATACTCAATAAATTGGCATACGGTGTTATAGTTACTTCAGGCAACATTAAAGACTTTGTCGTATAAAAAGGTATATGCAGTAGCGGCAGTAACGCTGAGAAACCTACAGAAATCAGCAAAAACCAGCGGTTTATACTGAAAAAAGTTTCTCTCCTCAAAAACAGGAAATAGACCAGCGCAAAAAGGCTCAGGCTGATTCCCGATTCTACCAGGTAATTGATAAAATTAGACATTGGGTGTTTGATTTTCAGGTTCCAAATCTTTTCCGGCTTCCTTGATGATTTCTTCAAGTTCGGAGAGGCTCATTTTGTCTTCTTTGGCAAAAAACGAAACCATTTCCTGAAATGAGTTACTGAAATAACCATTCAGAAAATTCTTGAAATACGATTTCGTGTAATCAGTCTTGCTGACTAATGGAAAATACTGATGTGTTTTCCCATACGCATAATGGTCAACAAATCCTTTCTTTTCCAGAATGCGAATGATTGTAGAAACCGTATTGTATGCAGGTTTTGGATCGGGAAGCTTATCGACAATTTCTTTTACGAAAGCTTTTTCAAGAATCCACAATTCCTGCATGATTTGCTCTTCAGCTTTGGTTAATTCTTTCATTTCTTTCATTACGAAAACAGTTTAATTTCAGTTTCAAATATAAAAAAAGTTTACCAAAAACTAATCTATTAGTTCGTCAACTAATTATTTAGTTATTAAAGACAAAAAAAAGAAGAACTACGTTCAACATGATAGGATATTTGGAATGATCAAATCCAACTATTCATTTATCAGTTGATTGGATATCCGAAACAAATATACAACTAATTCTTTAGTTTTCCAACTAATTCTTTAGTTATTTGCAAATTATTTTTATATGGACATAAAAAAGCTGACAATGCAACCATCTTTGGCAAGTAATTAAAGAACCAAAATCTGGATTTTAACGTCCTGAAAGGACA
>JBAWZG010000002.1:0-59652 GCA_037143155.1 Bacteroidia bacterium | reverse complement strand
GCGTACGCCAGCAGAGTTACAGTCTGCCCCAGTTGGCCACTTTGGTATCTCCCCAATCTTTCCTTTCAGAACTTTTAATAAAATGAGCCGAATCTCAGATTCGAACTGAGGACCCCGAGATTACAAATCACGTGCTCTGGCCAACTGAGCTAATTCGGCAGAAATTCACCTCATGTCAAAACCCCTATAAACGACTTAAATACCTGTCTACAGGGGCTTTCCGTTGCAAATTCTAATCAATCAGATACTTGTCCGAAAAAGGTTTGCAAATGTATAAATATTTTATTGGAAACCACACTCCACAACTATTTTTTTCTATATTATTTATCCTTAACCTTTTCCTTCACCTTGGTTAATTGACGACGAATTGCTTCAATTGCCAGATCAATGGCTTCTTCAAAAGTGTCGGCTTGTTTTTCGGCAAACAGATTGTCATATCCGGGAATGGATAGTTTAATTTCTGCAATTTTGTTATTCACCGTTTCAGGTTTAACTACTTTCAGGATTACTTCAGCACCAATGATTCCTTCAAGGTAGGTATCAAGTTTTGATACTTTCTTGTTTACAAAATCAGTCAATTTCTGATCTGCTGTAAAGTGTACCGTGTTTAACTGAATGTTCATAATAAATCCTCCTATTATTTATGATCGTGGATGCGCTTGTTTATATACTTTTTGGATCTTAGCTAAAGAAATATGGGTATAAATCTGAGTAGCAGATAGATTTGAATGGCCCAGCATTTCCTTGACTGCATTTAAATCGGCACCCCGGTTAAGCAGATGAGTTGCAAATGAATGCCGAAGCACATGCGGGCTTTTTTGATCTATAGTAGTTACCATAGCTAAATATTTGTTTACCACCCTGTAAATTAACTTTTCGTAAACCGGTTCGCCCGATGAAGTCAACAATAAAGATTGTACCGGATATCCGAAAAGTTGGGTTCGTTCAGTTTTGTATTGTTCGATCAGCTGATTTAAAGTTCTGGGGTAAGGAATGATTCGTTCTTTATTACGCTTACCCAAGACTTTAATAAGAAATTCTGACTGGTAAATGTCTGCATCCTTTAAATGCATTAGTTCCGCTAAACGAATTCCTGATCCATAAAGCAGACTAACTATCAGTTTATCGCGAAGTGCTTCGAAGTCTTGTCCGAAAAAGCCATCATCAAGTAAATGATTTAAGTTTTTTTCTTCTACAAACAGCGGAAGTTTTTTACGAACCTTGGGTACAACAACATTGACCAAATTGTTCTCAGGAATCACCTCTAATCTCAATAAATATTTATAAAAAGATTTTAAAGCAGATACTTTCTTATTGACAGTCCGGGCAGTAAGCCCGCTATCCATCAATTCAATGATCCATTCGCGGACAATTTTATCATTAATTCCTTCAACATTAAAATCCCCGACCGTTTTGACAAAAAACTCTTCAAACTGATCGAGGTCTTTCTTATAGGCAACAGCTGTTAACAGTGAATACCTTCTTTCAAATTTCAGGTAATTAATAAATGATTCCTGATGCGACATGAGTAAATAATTTACATCTTAAGCAGGAACCTTCCAGATTGTTCTAGTCGTCCTGACGAAGTAAGTTCTCAATATAAATGGCCTTCTTTACTTCAGCCCTTCTTTCAACTGATGGTTTTGTAAAAGCCTGTCTTTCACGCAACTCTTTTACAACTCCTGTTTTTTCAAACTTTCTTTTAAATCTTTTAAGCGCTCTTTCGATATTTTCGCCTTCTTTTACTGGAATAACGATCATGTAATTATATTTTTTCGTGTTAAAATTCGAGCCGCAAATTTATGAATTAAACATTACTAATCAAATTTATAACAAATATTTTATTTTTTTAAGTTTCGGTCACCTGATCATCTTATTTTTAGAACATCAGAACGATGCTTTTGTTCTAAAAATAAGGCTTTAATCGGGTATACTCGTCTATGTTTAAAATCATACTATCCCTTAGAACCGACAGATCGCTTATCTTACCATTTTTTGTTCTGAAATTCACAATCTGCCTGGCCAGATTCTTTTTAAGATATGGATGTCTTGAAAGTTCATTCACATCAGCAAAATTCAGGTCAATTTTCCTAATTTTGGATAAATCTACAGTCACCTTATCCTCTAATTGCTTAAAAGTCTGATCGCTGATTCCATAGACTTCCTTTAACTGACCTATAGAATAGAATCCGCCCAGGATGTCTCTGTATTTCACAATTCGTTTCGAAAGTTTATCGGCGATACCTGGTAAAAGTTCCAGTGTAAGTGAATCTGCAGAATTCAATTCAATCAAGATTTTATTGACAAGTACAATTTTCTTATCTGAAGCGAACATCTCTTTCTCTTCAAATACAATATACTCCGATAAAGCCTTCTTTTGTGAATTGCTAATTCCCCAAATTTTAGAGAAATCCTCTTTCGTACGAAATTTTCCTCCTTTGCTTAAATAGTTTCGTATAGTTTCAATCTGTGTTCTGGTTAATCCCAATCGCTGAAAATCAATATCACTGGCCGTGTTTGGATCAAACCGAAACAGTTTAGCCATGTTCATTTTCAAATTCGGTTCTTCTACTTTAAGTTCAACTTTCAGGTAAGGTTCAATCTTTGAAAAAACAGCATCTGTAACTCCATAAATTTTTCTGAAATCAGAATTAGAATAGATTTTGCCCCCTTTGCCCCTGAATTTTAAAAGATTAAATTTCACGGGATCCGGAAGATCCAAACTGTCCAACGCCATTGAATCGATCGTGTTGGGATCAAAGGAGAAAGATTTCTTCGAGAAGATTTTTTTATTTAAGGAATCGCTCATCAGACCGAGTTCATGACTCGCAGAATCAAGTAGATTAGTCTCAATTCGTGCAGGTTTCTCGAAATAAAACAGGAAGTTATTCGCAATTGCAAGTATAAAAATCAATATTAACAGGATGGTGATTCCCTTGCGCTCATTTCGGCTAAAAGTAAAATAGTCCTGAACAAATCGTTTAAAGTTCATGAGATGAAAATCTATATACTAATTTACCTCATTTTCATCGAATAAAAAAACCCGGTTTCTCAACCGGGTTTCAATATTATAAGATCAAATCCTATTAGCTTCTATCGATGTTATTCAAATCATTAAACGCGATTTTCAACCTTTCGATCATTGTTTCCTGGCCTTTACGTAACCAAACCCGTGGATCGTAATACTTTTTGTTTGGTTTGTCATCTCCTTCAGGATTTCCAATCTGACCTTGAAGATAAGCTCTGTTCTTGGCTTCATAGATACGAATTCCATCCCAGGTAGCCCATTGAGTGTCGGTATCAATATTCATCTTTACGACTCCGTACGAAATGGCTTCACGAATTTCCTCCAAAGTAGATCCTGAACCACCATGAAAAACAAAATCAACAGGTTTTTCGCCTAATCCTTGTTTTTCAGAAACATATTTCTGGGAATTATCCAGAATTTTAGGTGTAAGTTTTACATTACCTGGTTTGTAAACACCATGAACATTGCCGAATGATGCGGCAATAGTAAAGTTTGGACTGATTTTACTCAACTCTTCGAATGCATAATTTACATCAGCAGGCTGAGTATAAAGCAAAGAGTTATCCATACCCGAGTTATCTACGCCATCTTCTTCACCACCTGTACAGCCCAACTCAATTTCCAGAGTCATTCCCATCTTGCTCATCCGGGCTAAATATTTTTTGCAAATCTCGATATTCTCCTGAATTGGTTCTTCAGATAAATCCAGCATATGTGAGCTAAACAATGGTTTTCCGTATGTAGCGAAATGTTTTTCGCCAGCATCCAGAAGTCCATCGATCCATGGCAATAGTTTTTTTGCAGCATGATCGGTATGCAGCACTACATGAACACCGTATAGTTCCGCAAGAACATGGACTGCTTTTGCTCCAACAATAGATCCTGCAATTTGAGCCTGCTGACCTTCCAGTTTCAATCCTTTTCCAGCATAAAACTGGCCGCCGCCATTTGAAAACTGAATGATTATCGGAGAGTTTACCAACATAGCGGCTTCCATAACAGCATTCACTGAATCGGAACCAACTACGTTCACTGCGGGAAGTGCGAAGTGATTTGCTTTTGCAATAGCGAAAACTGTTTGTAAATCTTCGCCGGTAACTACACCGCGTTTTACTACTTCTGAGATCTTAGTCATTGTATAAATATTTAAATTACATTACTCTGTTTCAAACAAGAATTAATTCTACAGCAACTAAAAACTAATCATAGGCCTAATTGTTCATCACAAACATGAAACAACACCTAACTATCTGATTATCTGCCATAAATAATTTCGTAAATTTAAACAATTTATCTATCCTGAAATGCTTTCCATCGAGGTATTAAATATTTTTTAACATACAATTCGCATTCAATTCAGGAAACCAAATTAAATCATTAATACCACCACCTAAATGGCTTTTCCCTGATAGTTAGAATGGGTAGCCGATGGCAAAGGACAGATTCAAATGGTGACTGGTTATCTGGTAATTTCCAGGGATGAACCGTTCGCCTTCAGGAAGTGACGGATCTCGAATTTTCAATCCCAGATCCAGACGGAAAATGAAATAGGTAAAATCGAAGCGTAATCCAAAACCTGATCCAACAGCAATTTGCTTATAAAACTCGTTGAATTTAAAAACTGCACCTTCGCGGTTATCTAAACTATTGATAGCCCAAATATTTCCGGCATCTACAAACATTGCTCCTTCCATTAACCAAAATAGTTTAAATCGGTATTCAAGATTGGCCTCCAGTTTAATATCAGCTGCCTGATTCGGATAAATACCTGATGGTGCTTTATATGAACCTGGTCCCAGCGATCGAACCTGCCATGCCCGGATGCCATTTGCGCCACCGGTAAAGTATTTCTTTTCGAATGGCAGCACGTTGAAATTACCATAAGGAAATCCAACACCGACAAAGCCCCGGCCAATCAGCGAACTTACCCTATTGATCATGTGACCGTAGCGATATTCAAAGTCACCTTTCAAATACTGCGAGAAACGAGTATTCAGAATTTCGTAATAAGAACTTGTTTGATTTGTTACCGAATCAATCTGACTTGCAATATCCTTATTAACTAATTTGCAATACAAATTCAGCAAATTACCTGCTGTTTCGAGATTGACCTTATAAAACTTGTAATCTTCCCGCTTATTGATATTTTGAGTATTGAATGTCCAGCTAATGTTACTTGCCACGATCAGGTGATCAGTAAAACTACTTTTAATAAACAGGTCTTTGATTGAATTAATGAATACAGGGTTGAGATTATAAATATGGACATAATTCAAATCAACCACGTTCAAAGTAAGAAACTGAAAATCAGTTGTTTTCCAATTATACCCAAACTTAACATTCGTTATATTCCGGGTATAATCCGGTCTGCTTTGATAGCTGTACCCAAAAGTAAGTTTAGTCTCAGGAATCTGAAATGCCAACATTTGTTTAGGCCTTACCGGGCTAAGAAACTTTGGAAAAGTCAGGCTGGATATAAAACCGTACTCCTGTGTATTAAAAATTTTGTTGTCTATTCGCTGCCGTTCTCTGGCTACTTTAAGCTGCAAATCAAAAACTTCAGCACCGCCAAAAAGATTCCGTTGCTGAAAATTCATATTGCCGCCAATTCCAAGGTTTCCAGAGGAGTTTGTTCCCTCCACATCAAACGAAACATTTTGCCTTGGCAGAGGAGTTAATTGAATCCGGCAATCTAAAAGTGGAATTGAATCATAGGTGTATGAATTTGTTTCAGTAAACCCAATATTAATAAGCTTGAATTGTTTGAGTCGGTTTAGGGCACGATAGGTCTTTTCAGCATTCAGGAGACAATAATATGTACTGTCTTTTATCCGGTTCAAATTGTAAAACAACTCCGGTTTATATTTTAACTTTCCTGAATGCACAAAAATATAATCATCTTTTATTAAGGTATCCGGTTTTTGTTCAAGTCGGTCTGCGGTCAGCGTTACAGCATTAAATGTGGGATTTATAAGGAAGTTTCTGATCTTATATTTCCGGTGCGCCACAACCTCTGCTTCCGGATTATCCAATATGGCATCATCAATATTTACCGTAAGATCAACCTTGTGGCTGTAAAAACTTGTGTCTGCCACAAAACTTATAGACTGTTCTGAAAAGATGTAATATCCGCTGTTTTTCAGATAATTTGTAATTCGCTGCCTCTCTGCATTTAAAACATCAAGATCGAATATATCTTTCCGTTTCAGAAGTTGATTGACGGTGTCCTTCATTATGATGCCAATCAGGCTTTTATCCTTAATAGAATATGAATAGTTGCGAATCCGGTAGGGCTGCCCGGCATAAATATTAAAAGTCAGATTTAATTTCCTTTTCCTATTGTCAATTTCCAGAGAGTCCTTGACTGATGCATTGTAGTAGCCTTTGTTCTTCAAAAAAATAATTAACTGATCCTTACTCCGCTGATTCTGAATTTCGTCATAAAATACAGGCGACTCTCCCATCCGTTTGAGCCAGCTATTTTCCTTCTTTGCAGAGGATAAATTATATACCCACAAATGAAATTTTAAAATACCTAATATTCTCAGGTTCTCCTTTTGTCTGATGTGTGTTTTAAGCTCTTCCTTTTTCAGATTTTTATCATCAACCTTAATGGATATTTTATTGAGTAAATATTTACCTTCGGGCACAAATCTGGTAGAATTGCAAGATCCAAACAGCATAATGCCAGCCAGAAAGAAAATAGGATATATATTGAAATATTTGTTCCGAAGAAAGAATATCATCATTTTGAATTTTTACAAAAATAAACAGAGCATTTGGTTAACAAATCTTTCAGACCTTTTTATTTTTACCATTTTAGAACGAAGATTAATAAAATATGTTGAGTAAAAGCAAAATTAAGCTAATCCATTCATTAAACCGAAAAAAAGATCGGGACGAATCCGGATTCTTTTTGGTTGAAGGAATAAAAATGGTTGAAGAGGCACTTCGTTCGAACTTCAAGATAGAACTTCTTGTCTGCAGCACAAAATATGCTAACCAGCATCCTGAAATTCAACTCAGAGCCAAGGAAATCATAGAATCCGACAGCGAATCTATTCAAAAAGCCAGCCTTTTGCAGAATCCTCAAGATGTGCTTGCTGTAGTTTCCCAGAACTTGAATGTCAAACCGGAACTGAATTTAACCCACAAACTTGTTTTGGCACTCGACTTTATCCAGGACCCTGGCAATCTTGGAACTATTCTTCGGGTTGCAGACTGGTTTGGTATTCAATCCGTGATTTGTTCCGGGAATACGGTCGACGTATATAATCCAAAAGTAGTACAAGCCAGCATGGGCGCTATTTTCAGAGTAAAAACCTGGTACACAAGCCTTGAAGGATTCATTGGCCAGGCCGCAAAAGGACAGATTCCAGTTTACGGGACCTTTCTGGAAGGCAAAAATATATATCATGAAATACTTGCCGGAAATGGCATCATTGTATTGGGAAATGAAGGAAACGGAATTTCTCCGGAAGTGGCCAATCTGGTTGCTCATAAAGTTTGCATACCGTCGTTTTCTTCCGGAAAGGGCTCCGAATCATTGAATGTAGCCATCGCTGCGGCCATTTGCTGTTCTGAATTCAGGAGGAGATAAGAAATCAAGGAAATAGGAAAAGGAAAATAAGTTCAGTTTAATAACTCTTTTTAGAACGCAGCCAATAGTTTTCGGCAAAAGCTTCAGCACAACGCTCTCCATCCATAGCCGATGAAACAATTCCACCGGCATAACCAGCACCTTCGCCACAAGGATAAAGTCCCTGAACCTTGACGTGTTCGCAGGTATCTTCCTTCCTTGGAATACGGATTGGCGATGAGGTTCGCGATTCAACACCAACAATAATCGCCTCATTGGTAAGATAACCGAATGCTTTTTTATCAATGAGCTGAAACGCTTCCTGAAGTCTTGTTCTGATCCGTTTGGGAAGTTTATCGTGCAACGGAACAGAAATCAGGCCCGGATGATACGAAGATTCCGGCAAATCCTGTGAAAAACGGTTACTAACAAAGTCTGCCATCCGCTGTGCCGGTGCAAACTGAGTCTTACCATTCAACGAAAAACACAATTGTTCGATCTGGCGCTGAAATGCAAGTCCGGCAAATACACCCATATGCCTGAATTCATTTAAATCTTCCGGTCTGATTTCGACAACCATTCCGGAATTGGCAAACTTGGTATTCCTTTTTGTCGGCGACATTCCATTAATAACCATTTCGCCAGGAGCGGTTGCAGCCGGAACCATAATCCCTCCCGGACACATGCAAAACGAATACACACCGCGCTGTTCAACCTGTTCGACAAACGAGTAGCTTGCAGCCGGCAAATAAGGTCCGCGTTGAGGCTGATTGTACTGAATTGAATCAATGAGTGTTTGAGGATGTTCAGCCCTGACGCCTACAGCAAATGTTTTTGCTTCAATAGATATACCTTTTTCGTATAAAAGCTCATAGATTTCGCGGGCAGAATGACCTGTGGCAAGAATGACAGCCTCTGCTTCCACAATTGTTGTGTCCGAAAGCATTATTCCGCTACAACGATCATTTTCAACAATTAAATCAGCTACGCGGCTGTTAAAATGAATTTCGCCACCCACTTCAATGATCTTATTTCGAATACTCGTGATGATTCCCGGCAGCATGTTGGTTCCGATATGCGGATGTGCATCGATCAGAATTTCGGGTAAAGCTCCGTTTGCAAACAATACTTCCAGAATTTTTCGGATATTTCCACGCTTTCTGGAACGGGTATAAAGTTTACCATCCGAAAAAGTGCCTGCCCCACCCTCTCCAAATCCGTAATTCGAATCCGGATCAATGAGATGTTCCCGATGAATCTTCGCAATGTCGCGTTTTCTGTCGCTCACTTTTTTGCCTCGTTCAAAAATAATTGGTTTAAACCCAAGTTCGATCAGGCGCAATGCTGCAAAAAGGCCTGCGGGACCAGCTCCAACAATAATTACGGAAGGTTTTTGTGAAACGAGATCGTATTTAAATTCGATTTTCTCTTCTGATGGAAGTTCATCCAGAAATACTTCAACTCCAAGATTCACTTTAATGGCGCGCTGTCTGGCATCAAAAGACTTTCGCTTAACATTGATCAGTTTGATCCGCCCTTCATCAATACGAAGTTTTTCAGCAAGAATGGGTTTGTAGAATTGTTCGTCAGAGGCCTGTTTGGGCGAAAGTGACAAGTTGATTTCCTGTTTCAAGACTATTCGAAATGAAAACTTAGTATGAACATATTGGATGCCAACCTTGAAATCGCATTGGTATATACTTGTGGTTGGGTAGGTTTTGGCCCATTATCCAGAATATTATTCAGCCCAAAGCTAAACTTCAATTCGGTTGACAGCCTGAAGAACTGAAGATAGGCATCCCAACCCATACCCGCTTCAATGGATGAACTGAAGGGTTTCAATCGCACCAAATCTTCCTGCCCTGTTTTTGAAATATCGATGCGGTAAGCTCCGCCTGCAATGATGTAAGGCCGCTGATTATTCATCCGCCGCGATTTATATTTAAGCAACAAAGGAAAATCAAGAAAGGTCGATTTTATTGAATAGGATCTTCCCTTATTCTGCGAATCCGTTATATCCTCAATGGGAATATTGTATGTCAGTTTCCGCTCTCCAAAAGACATACCGGGCAAAAAGCGAAGGTCAAAACTATCAGAAAGACGAAGATTGGTGACAATTCCAACGGTAAACCCTGGAATAACTGTTGCGACATCTGCTCTTATTCTGCTGATACTATCAATTATAACTCCACCGATACGCTCCAGTTTTGAAGGATCAAATCTGGGGTTTTCTCCAATCACATTGTAATGATCGATATGGAAATCAGCTGCATTAACACCAAGGGTAAAACCAAAATGCAGGCGTTTATCATCAAATGTTGTCAGATTTTTCAACAACACCTTTTGTGCCATTGCTGTGGAACAAATCAAAATTAAAATCAAAATATAGAAAAATCGCTTCACAATGATACAGTTAACTGGTATTCAATGAAACCGCTAAATTACAAATTTATTGTATGGCAGTCTTATTTTTGGGCAATGTAAATGGTGGCAATTCCAAAAGTCAATCGTTTTTGACTGGTTCTTGAGAACCCGGTTTTTTGAAGGACTGATAAAAATTTCTGATCGTCAGGAAAAGCCATGACCGATTCGGGCAGATAGGAATACGCAGAACTGTCCTTGGAAACCAAACGCCCGATAAAAGGTAAAATTTTGAAAAAGTAGAAGAGATAAAACTGTTTCATCGGGAAATACCTTGGTTTTGAAAACTCGAGTATAATAACCACGCCGTCAGACTTCAATACCCTGAAAAATTCCGAAAGTCCTCTTTCCAGATTTTCAAAATTCCGAACGCCAAAAGCCACGGTAATTGCATTGAACTGTTCATTCAAGAATGGCATTGCTTCTGAATCGCCTTTCAGAAATTCAATGGTCTGATCCAAACCTAATCGCTTCACTTTAGTCCGGCCAACCTGCAGCATTTGCTCTGAAATGTCAAATCCGATAATTTGCTTTGGGTTAAGTTTGGCAGCAGCTACGGCAAAATCACCGGTTCCGGTAGCTACATCAAGCAAATAATCTGAATTATAGTCTGAAAGGATTCGAATCGCCTTTTTACGCCAAAGCTTATCGATCCCAAGAGAAAGAAAATGGTTCAGAAAATCGTATTTAGGAGCAATGTTATCGAACATCTGCTCCACCTGAAGTTTTTTTTGTTGTTCAGAATCTTTATATGGGGTTACCTGCATGCAAAAAATTGTCAGTATTCAGTATCAGTATTCAGTTGCCGTACTGAGGCATTCCTTACCCTACTATCTTTTCTAAATTTAATTAATTGGCCGAAGTCATTTTGTCGATAAAACCAAACGATTCATCATCAATCCTTATTTCACCTTTGGTAACATGACCTAAAGCGAAAAACGGAACTTTCAGACTGCTCATTAAATCCACAAAATCGTCCACATTCTTTGGATCAACTGCTACAATAAAACGACCCATTGCTTCACCAAAGAGGAATGCATCCTTACGAATTTCAGCATCAGAAGTAATATCAAATCCAAGGCCCGACGGCATTCCGGCGCGCAACATCGAGAAAAACAAACCACCTTTACTGACCGGACTGGCAGAACTTAACATGCCAGACTGAACAAGTCGTTTCATCACGGAATCCAGTATCACCTCGGTGTCAATATCAAATACCGGAAGTGCCGATTCAGTAATTTCATGATAGAACTCCAGGTACTCAGAAGAATTAATATCATCGTAAGTCTTGCCTATCATGAAAATATTATTGCCTTTCTTCTTGAAACTATGCGTAATCAGTTTGTCCTTATCGGGAACTGATGCCATTATGCTGATAATAATGGTCGGAATAACAGGACCCTGTCCTGAAAAAGAATCAAACCTGATTTTTCTGTCGGTCAATTTGATATTATACTTATTGCACGCGTTTTCCAGTCCCTGCTTTGCTCCTGCTGCTACAAACTGTCCGTTTGGATCGGCAATATTGATATGATACAAAAATGAACTGATAGCCTCAGGAACAGCACCAAAACAAATCATCTTGCGAACAGCTCTGGAAACAAGAATTTCAGTTGCCTTTTTGGGATCAATCTCGAGATGATGATGTAGTGCATGAGTAGAAATAGCCATCATCTGACCACTTTCAGAACAAAACATACCAGTTTCGTCATTATCATCGTTTGAGATAGCTGAAAGGTCAATTGAATCTTCGCTGAAATCATTAAAATAATTAATCGCAGCAAGATTCGGGTCAGCCATCAGATTAAACACAATATCTTGAATATCTTGTTCTTCCGGTAATTGATCAATAGTAAATTCCATAATATCGTCATTTTGCTCTAACATGATATGTACTTTTGAAATAAATGAAGCAACAAAAATAATTAAGTAGTTTGTTATTCCATTAGATTTGAGTAATTTTTAATTTTGCAACGCACAAAAAATCTTCATTCAAATGAATAGAAAAATAGCTTTAATTACTGGTGCAACAGCTGGTATAGGCTACGAAACGGCCAACTTACTTGCCCAAAATAATTATAATCTGATTCTCACCGGACGAAGAAACGAGCGTTTGGAATCACTTAAAACTAATCTTGAGTCAACTTTCGGCTGTAAAACCCTCCTTTTAACCTTTGACATCCGGTCCAGAAAGGCAACTGAAACAGCTTTGAACAGTATCCCTGACGATTGGCGGGCCATTGATGTTTTAATCAACAATGCCGGACTCGCTGCCGGATTGGGCCCTGTAAATTCCGCAGATGTCGACGATTGGGAGAACATGATTGATACAAATGTCAAAGGACTTCTTTATACGATACGGACCATAACCCCGTGGATGGTAGAAAGACAATCGGGTCATGTGGTCAACATCTCATCCATTGCCGGGAAAGAATCCTATCCGAATGGCTCCGTTTACTGTGGTTCAAAACATGCGGTCGCAGCCATTTCAAGAGCGATGAGAATTGAGCTTATGCCTTTCGGAATAAAGGTATCATCGATTGCACCGGGAGCTGTTGATACAGAATTTTCATTGGTCAGATTTCGGGGCGACAAGGAAAAGGCGACTCAGGTTTATAAGGGATTTACTCCTCTGCAAGCTAAAGATATCGCAGAAACGATCCTGTTTGTTATCACCCGACCACCTCATGTTAACATCGACGATTTGCTCATAATGCCAACAAGTCAGGCATCAGCCAGAGATTTTCACCGGAAATAATATTTTCATGATTATATATCCTTCTGAATATTTAAAAGATTTCACGGCTGAATTGTTTCAACGTATGGGCTGTCCTGAAGATCAGGCCAGAACTGCTGCAGATTGCTTGAATCAGGCAGATTTACGTGGCGTAGATTCGCATGGAGTGGCACGGTTGAGCGGTTATGTGCGTTTATGGGAACTAAAACGACTTAACGCATCACCTGAAATGAAAATTATACACGAAACTCCAAGTACAGCCGTTTTGGATGGTGATTTGGGATTGGGACTTGTGACTGCGCCATTTGCAATGAAACTGGCCATTGAAAAAGCCAAAATAGCCGGAACAGGCTGGGTGGCCGTTCAGAATTCAAATCATTATGGAATTGCAGGATACCATGCGATGATGGCGCTCGAACATGACATGATTGGCATCTCCATGACCAATGCCAGCCCATTGGTGGCACCTACGTTTTCAAAAAGCCGGTTCCTTGGCACAAATCCAATAGCTGTAGCTATTCCTGCTCTAACAGAACCTCCGTTCGTGATCGATATGGCTACAACGACGGTAGCCAATGGTAAACTGGAAGTATTGCAGCGAAAAGGAATGGACGCCCCTTTGGGCTGGACTCAGGATAAAGATGGTAATCCTTCGACAGACGCGTACTCTCTCAAAAAAGGAGGATCCATGTTGCCTTTGGGTGGAGATCGCGAACATGGTGGCCATAAAGGCTATTGTTTGGGTGCTATGGTCGACATATTCTCCGCAGTACTTTCAGGTGCTAATTATGGTCCGTGGGTACCTCCATTCGTGAGCTTTCTTGAACCTCCGGCAAATCAGGTTGGAAAAGGAATCGGGCATTTTCTGGGTGCCATACGGGTAGATGCATTTCGTCCGGCAACCGGATTTAAAGAAGATATGGATAACTGGATAAAAACGTTCCGAAACGCAGAAACTTCAACCGGTCAGGAAAGAGTGCTAATTCCGGGAGACCCGGAGCGTGAATTAACCATTGAACGTATGAAAAATGGGATACCTTTGCATGAGAAAGTAGTAAAAGATTTATTGGAACTTAGTCAGAAATTTGGACTGACGTTCTTGGACAATCCAGAAAATAAATAAAAAAGAAAACCATTCGATGTACGAAGCATTAGTTATAACCCCTGTCAAAGATTCATTAAACACTACTATTGAAACGATACGATCCATTGGAAAGTCTGATGGCAAGTTTCATTACGCTATATACAATGATTTTAGCTCAGAAGAAACCACTCAGTCACTGAAATCAATGAGCTTGGATTATAATTTCGAATTAGTCAACTTATCTGAAATTACAACAACTCCATCTCCAAACTACAGACTGGTTCTGCAACTGGCTCAGAAGAAAGCACTGGAACTGGGAATACCACTGATTATTATTGAATCGGATGTTGAAGTAAATCAAACAACCATCAGCGAATTGATCCGGCAATCAAAAAGTCTGGTAAATTGCGGAATGGTTGCAGCTATAACGAAAGACATGGATGGGAAAATAAATTTTCCATATTTGAATTTCAAGGCTACAAAGAAGGAAATTATTCAAACAAGGCACAGTTTGAGTTTTTGTTGTACTTTGCTTACCTCAACTTTTTTAAATCAATACGATTTTAAAAGTTTATCCGCAGAGAAACACTGGTATGATGTTACTATTTCCCGAAAATCGATTCAATTAGGACTTAAAAATTACCTCTTGGTAACTCAAAGTGTAGTGCACAAACCACATAGCAGCAGACCCTGGAAACAACTTAAATACACCAATCCAGTAAAATATTATTATCAAAAACTTGTTGGCAGATTAGACCGAATATAACAATCAAGACCCAAACTACTATTTGAAACTGAATCCTTGTTCAGTCAGCATATTTAATAATTTTGTAGAGAAAAACTGGTTATCACCACTTTTATAGCGAACTTCAGTATAAACCTGAGCCAAATTTTCCTTCCCATTCTCTTTCACGAACAAACGAGACGATTCCAGAGACTCTTTTTCAAGATAAAGTTCAGCTATCTTTTCATCAGAATAATCTTCATACGACTCGTAATGTATCACGGCCGACAAAGGTAAACGATCACACCGTTCAGGAACAACCTCAGGATAACCAAGAGTTAAAGCCGTAACAGGAATTACACCTTTGGGTAGTTTTAGAATATCAGATATCTCCGGAGAATTATATAAGGTTGTACCAAGGTAACAGATTCCTAACCCAACATTCTCGGCAGCAATGCAAATATTCTGAGTCAAAATGGAAGTATCAATTGCACCATTCAATAGCCAAAGTAAATTAGTAAAATCAGATATCGTATGATTTATTTTACACCATTTTTCAAATCGGTTAATATCCATACAAATAGTTAGCAATACTGGAGCTTCCAATACCATCGGTTGATTAAAATGATGAGCCGCCAACATTGCTTTTCTGTCAACATCTTTTGTTACAATAACGCAGTACAACTGCATATTCCCAGTATTCGATGCCCGAATACCAGATTCAAGCAATTCATCTAAAATCTCCTTTGAAATAGTTTCAGTTTTATATTTCCTGATAGAACGATGTGATTTTAATAACTCCATTTCAATATAAAGTAAAGATTACAAAACGTCTATAAACAAAAAAAGGGAAGCCCGCAAGCTTCCCCTTTTTAATCAATCAATTCGGTATTACCTTTTAACAATCTTAGCAGTATTTTTTACTGTATTATCAGTGTCATACACAGACATAAAGTAAACGCCACTGCGCAGTTCATTTAACTGGATACGCTGATCTGGATTAATCACCTGTTTAACAGTCTGTCCGGCGATGTTTGTAACAACAACCTTAGAAACTACAAACGAAGCGTTGAAATCAACATATTCAACAAATGGGTTTGGATAAACCTTAAACTCGAGAGAAACATTTGGGTCAATAACAGTCTTAAAGCTGGCACCAGTTTTAAAGGTCCAGGCTGTAGGATCAGAAACACCAGGAGCAACATTACCAGAGGCATCTTTAGCAAGACCAGCATCAACTAACACATAATAAGAAGTGTTTTTGTCAAGACCGCCTACTAAAGCGTTGTTGCTTGGATAAGTAACTGTTACAGCACTTCCGCTAACCATACCAGCAGTTACTGGAATAGTCAAAGTAGCTGTAGTAGAACCTACTTTATATACTTTTAAGTTACCGGCCGTTCCAAAAACTACAGGTCCATTGAAAGTCACCACAAAAGTAGGGTGATTATCAGCAATAGTACCTTTAGGAGAAACGCTCAGCACAGTAGGAGCAGTAAAGTCACCAGTTGCAAAAGTCCAGTCGGTTTTGTTGACAATGCCAGCAAAATTATTTCCAGCTAAATCTTTAATTGCACCAGCAGCAACCTGTACATAGTAATTCATGCTTTCAACCAGAGTAGTTGGAGTTACAGTTACAACCTGTCCGGCTAACATAGCCTGAGTAATTGCAATTGTTTCAACTACTGCATCGTTTGCAGCATTGTGAATAACCAGTGCACCGGTACCTGCAACAACAGGTTCATTGAAGGTCATAGTTAATTTAACTTCAGCTGGTTTCAGGCCAATAGTTTTAGGAGCATAAACTGCAGTTGGAGCAACCACGTCGTTTAATGTGCTAAACTGCCATACGAAAGGAACTGTGATACCACCCCAGAATTCAGGAGTTGAAGAAGTATTCTTCACTGCTGTTCCCGGAATAATTACATAGTATTCGCTGTTATTCTGAAGATTCAGAACATTACCTGCTATAGTTAAAGTATTACCAACGAAAGAAACTTTAGTTGGATCAGTAACATCGAAATTAGTGATAATCGGTCCACCAACATTTTGCTTGCGGTGTAACGAAATACTACCAGTTCCAGCAATTACATTTTGGTCGAAAGTAATCGAAAGACCAGAAGTCAAAGCAACTCCGGTAGTCATTGGATCAGCTTTAGCAGGAACGTATGTTTGAGCTACAGGAACAGCATTAACCTCGGTACTGAAATACCATCCGCCAATACTTTTTTGTTCTTGTTTGATGCTATTGTCAACAGCTAAATCAAAAGTACCAGCACCTAATTCAACATAGAATTTAGTGTCAGGAGCCAATACACGGTTTAATGTGAAGTCATAGCTACTCATTGCAGTTGCACCAGCAGTAGTACGTACAAGATCAACTGCTTTACCATCTGAATAATACAGTGCCAACCAACCTGTTCCCATTTCAACCGGACGATCGAATGTCAGTTTGATTTTTGTATTAACAGCAATACCAGTTTTCGTGTCGTCAACAAAAACAACCTGTGGTGTAGAATCATCCATCAGAGTTATTTTCCATTGGTTCACAGTAGTAATACCGGCAAATGCATTTGGTGTAGCAGCCACATCAGTAACAACTCCAGCAGCAACAACGATATAGTAGTCAACATTAGTGACGAATAAAGGGTTGCTTGCCATAATCTGAGCAGAAGTTCCAATGTTAAGAATCCATTTTCCAGCATTAGGATCAGGAGCAACAAGTAAAGTACTTGTAACAGCTGTAATATCTACAGTAGCCATCTCAACACCATCCCAACGGTGAATGGAAACAATACCAGCACCTTTTACTTTTTCATCAAAGACAAGACTTAACATCTGATCTTTTCCGACTACGCCAGCCTTTTGAGGTCTGTAAGCAGAAGGTAAAGTGTTACCATCAACATCAGCTACAAGCTTTGGAGCTTTAACGTCAGCAGTCAGGAAGGTTTCAGTACGGTCAGCAATAGCTGTTGTACCTTGTCCAATCTGAATACCTTCAGCACCAGCTGCCCATGAACCGTGCATAGTCAAAGTATAAGTTACTTCACTATCCAGAGCTACTCGTGGTTTCAATGTAACAACATGCTTTCCGCCTACTACTTCAAGAGCAGTAACATCAAGATTAGTTACACCATTCATTGTGAATACCGCTTTAGTCTGCAGATATGCAACAGTCATCAAGAGGTTATTCAAAGGATAGCTAACATTATAAGTATAAAGTAATCCATCGAACTGAACTTTGAAAGTCTGATCTACAGGAATATTTACTTTAGTTAGAATACTGTTGTCATTATCTCCAGGAATAAATGTGATAGGCTGATTAACAGCAGCATCAGCAGCTACTGAGAAAGAAACTTCAGCACCAGTATTCACATTCTTATTGACATCATACAGATTAACAAATCCGAAAGTATAGGTCTTTCCTTTTGCAGAACTACCTAAACCTGTACCATTCAATCCACTCAATACAATTGTATTTCCAACTACTGCAGCACTGAAACTAACAGGTGTTCCTGCCTGATTCAGATATACATGCTGTTGCAAATCAAATGTATTAATTAAAGGATCCAATGCTGAAGTCAGGTAGTATGGTCCGTCCAAAGTAATAGTTAATGTTGTTGGAACAGTAACAAGTGCAGCAGCTGCAGGTAAAGAAGTTGCATCAGCTTTAAATGTTGAAGCTAACGGAACCACATCCTTTGCTGTGAAAGAAAGAGTAACATCACTTCCATTTGTCCATACATTAGAACTTAAATCGCTAAATGTAAGATCTTTAACTACCAAGTAATAAGAATGGCCGCTAACAAGAGCACGATTTGTACTCAAAGTAATAACAGCTGTTCCTCCACCACTTATGTTAGCTGTATTGATAATATCATATGGAGTACCAAGGGCAGGTCCAACAATACTTGCAGACTTTGTCTTCAGTGTAGGAGCATTCTCATAAATAACATATTGTACGAAGGAGTTATTCAAATTAACAGCTTCTGAGAAAGTCAAAGTAAATGTTGGATGTATATCCACAAGACCAGTTGGAACCGCAGTTAATAAAGTAGGTTTTGTCTGATCGAGTGAAGTTACAACAAATGAAGTACCTACAATACCATCCCATGAATTTGCAGCATTCACATCAACAGTAGCCACCTGACGTGGAACATCAACAATCATAGCAGGATCAATTTCGATCGTGTATGAAGCGACATCGGTACGTACAAATGGTCCAACTACAATAGTGGTAGCTTTTAAATTAGCATCAGTACCTGTTGTCAGGTTAGCTAAATTCACAAGATAAACGATACCAGTAGCATTGTCAATAACTCTGGCCTTAGCAACACCAGCAGGTTTTACAGCTTCGTTGAATACGATGCTAACAGTTCCGGCAGCATTAAATGCGGTTGGAAGGTTACCTGTACGGATTGGTTTTTCAACATCGTCAGTAGTTACAGCAGTTTTAGTAACGGCCGAAAGGTTACCGGCAACATCTTCAGAAACAACATATACATAGTATGTAGTCTTTGATGCCATATTACCTTTATAGGTTACATCAAAGTTTCCATTAGTAGTTAACGATTTAGTATCCTGAGCCAAAGCCTTAACATCTGAACCGCTAAGAGTAGCATTTTCAGTTGATTTCAGGTAATATACTTTAATCGCAGTATGGTCAGTTACACCTGAATTAGCGTCAGCAACAGCAACATTCAGATTAATGACATGTCCGTCAGTTGAATTCCAGCTTACATCATTAACTTCACTTCCCGTTTTGTAAGTAACAACAGGAGCTGTAGGTGCAGTAGCATCGGTAGTCCAGAATTCCTTAGAATAAGCTCCAAGATCAGTATGACTATCTTTGCCTTCCAAAACAGGAGTACCATAAGAAACTCTGTATTTGGTGCCAGCTTTCAACTCGCCTAAAAGTACCAGTGATGAGTTGTCAATAGTAATAACGTTTTCATTGGTAATTGTACCAGTGAATTTGATATTAATCCAACCACCGTCACCATCAGATTTCTCTAATTTGATCAATGGAGTAGGTAAAGCAGAAAGGTCACTGTTTGAAATAGTAGCACCACCATTCTTTACGATTTTCTTACTGAAAGTCAGTTTAATATCGCTATCGGTAGTTGCAAAACCATCTGTACCCAGTTTAGTGAAGGAAAGTGCTACTTCAGGAGCATAAACATCACTGGTAGTGAAATTCCATGGATCAGCAGAAGTTGCTCCATAAGAAGTAATACCAGCGAAAGGCTGTCCAGCAGGTAATCCTAATGAAACATCTTTAAATGCACCAGGAGTAATTAATACATAATACTCTTTGCCAGCTTCGAGAACAACACCTTTAATTGTGACAGTTTTTCCATCAACAACTACTTTCGCTGTTTCGTCAACATAAGCAAAATATTTCTGTACATCATCACCACCCAGTACAAGGTCGCCTGAACCATTAATGGTAGCATCAGCAGATCCTTTTTTCTCAATTACATAAACTAATTTCCGGCTGCCAGAAACACTTGCCTGAACAACTGGTTCATTGAACACGATATTCATGTCAATAGCTAAACCAACTAAATCAGCTTCGTCTTTTGGACTCAGTGAACTAATTGTTGGAGCTGGATTAGGAATAGTAGTGAAAGAGAAGGTAACATCGGCTGCGCCCAAATTGTTAGCAGCAACATCTACGAATGCATCTTTTCCAACAACAACATCATAAGCTGTTCCGAATTTTACAAAGTCAGCATGTTTAACGACCCAAACTGTACCATCGGTAACAGTAGCGTCTTTAACCACATTAGCTGAGGTAATACTAACAGCCTCTTCAACATTTGCACCAGTCTTGAAAGTAATGGTTTTTCCGGCTACAGGAGATACAATTTCACTGAATGTCAGTTTAACTGCAGCATCCATAGCTATACCAGTACCAGTTGGAACAGCAGTAAAAGTAGGATGTAAATTATCTTTAGTTTTAATATTAATAACAACATTACCACTCATCGGAGCAAAAGAACCATCACCACTTGCAGCATTCGCTTCAATTAACCCTAAAGGAAGAGTAACTGTATGAGATGCAGCAGGGTCATTGACTCCAATTGCAGGACTTGGCGTAATTGTAATTGTTACCACCTGACCGCTAATATTTGCAGTAGTCAGAGTAATACCTGAAGCCAAAGTGGTAGTTACAGGAAGAGTTAAATTTTTTGGACGAATAGCTGTATTGAAATTAACTTTAACAACTATTTTTCCATCACTATTTACTTCTACACCTGAATAAGTATCAGCAACAGCAGTTGCAGCACCAGTACCAATATTATAAGTTAAGGCTTCAACTGTAGGAGGAACAACAACACCAACAATTTTAAAGGATTTGTAAGCAGCAACATTTACATTGCCGGCAGCATCTGCCATCGAAGCACCTACACCATAATAATATGTTTTTCCTAAAGCCAAAGCTGGACTTGGTGTTAAAGTTACAACGTTTCCAACCCAGGCAGTTGTAAATGAAACATTATTTCCTTGAGCATCAACCATTTTCAGAGCAAACTGAGTTTCAACAGAAGCCGATGGAACGATTGTTACACCTTCGTCAAAAGTTACGGTTAATGGAGTTCCGATTAAAATTTCGGATGCAACCAAAGTAGCTACCGGTTTTTTGTAATCGTTAACTGGCCAATTATTACTTGTGACTGCAGCAGCAGCATCTTCAACATCAATACCTCCATTATCTTCAATAAGATTAGGAAGAATGCTTAAAGTATAATTAACAAGTAAAGTTGCACTTGAAGTTTTCCAGTCTTTTCCAGTTAAAGGAGAAACTGTGATTTTCCTTGTAGCAGCATCAAAAGTTGCAGAATAATCAGCAGGATCAACGGTAGTAACTGCACCAGGCGATTCAGTTTTCTGAAGCAAAAGTGTAGCTTTTACGTTGGCACTGGTTAATGCTTCGTAGAAAGGAGTCGTAGCCTTAATTGCACGAACATCTTTATTAAATGTAATTGTTAAAGGAGTTGTAGCAACCAGATTGGCAACTGGACCAAAAGTAGCATGTAAAACGTCAAGGTCACCAGTGGTAACCGTAGCGTTCTGAGCAACTGTAAGTACGTTGTTGTTGGCTGGATTAGAACTTACATCCTTTACTGCATTGGCACGTAATGCAACAGTATAAGTTGTTTTACTTGTTAAAGGAGCAGTAGGATCAATAGTTAATACACCTGCAGCATAGCTATAAGCAGCGTCAACATTGATTCCATCTTTTTGGAACACCACGTATTTGCTCCAACCGGCAAAATCTGTAGGCCAGGCTGAACCATCAGCAAGTACAACAGCCTCATCAAAGTTGATGAGAATATTATCACTCAAACCAGCACCGGTAATGGTATTGGAAGCAGTGGTAACTGTAGTAGTTTTAAAGGTAACAACAGGAGCTTCAAAATCAGCTGACGTAACATTCCAATCATTGTAATTTACAGGAACAGAGATTCCGGGAACATCATCGCCATAAGCATTTCCTGATAAATCTTTCATGTATCCGGCAGGGAATACGATAAAATAAGCAGTATTACTGGCTAAGGCACCGCCAAAATTAACAACAGCTTTCCATTTACCAAAATTCACATCATCAACATCGGTAACCTTGGTGCTGCTAACTTCTGAAGCTGCAACTGAATATACTAAAGTATTATCAGAAGCCTTACGCACAGAAAGTAAACCTGTACCTCCAACAACCTGCTCATTGAAATAGTAATAAGCACCCGTTGATTTTTTGCTTGTTGTAATCAAACCACGGCTTGAAGCAACCGGGCCAGTATCGTCTGTAGTACTAAAAGTAAGTTTTTTATAAGGAGCACCTGAAACGTTAGGTGGAGTTTCATTATTTTCAGCAATAACAAATACTTCATAGTCTGAACCACCTGTTAATCCAGTTAAAGGGAAAACTTTAGCAGTACTTGCAGCAGCAGCTACAGATGAAGTAAAGCCTGTTGCGTCAACTGGGTCAGCCACACTTGCAAGTTGAACCAAATAAGAAACTTTACCGGCTTCTGAAAGAGTAACAGTTAAATTAGCTGTGGTAGCAGTAACCGTACCTACCGAAGCAGTGATTACAGGAGAAGATTGATCACGGGTTGAAAAATTCCAAGCGGTATTGTTAGTAACACCCAAATATTTATTCTTATTGACAGAAATGTCAGTAAATGCACCCAGATCCACTTTTACAAAGTAATCAGTTTGGGCAGCAAAGTAAGAACTGTTATTTAAAGTAATAGTAGCTACATTACCTGCAACTACAACCGGAGCGCCATCTTCACCAACACGGATAATGTCCATCACAGTTCCATTGGCATTGTAAACAGCGATATCGCCACTTCCAAGTGCAATGTTTTCATCAAAATTCATTGTCAGAGTGAATGGTAAAGTAGGTCCACCTGGATAAGCCAGATTTGCCTTAACACCAACAGCTCCGTCAGCAGGAACCAAAGGTGTGGCAGGAGCAACCACTAATTTAGGAGCCGTAAAATCACCAATGGTGAAATTGTAGGTAGATGCAGCAATCTCAACTGCATCAGCACCAGCTTTTACTGCTCCAGCAGTAAGAACGATGGAATAGGCGGTACCTTCGGTAAACGAAGAAACACCGTGTTTTACCACCAGCGTTTTCCCTACCACACTCACGTCGGCAGAGGATTGGGTAATTGGCACCAACTTCACGATGGTGGCCCCCTTGTAAACGACCAATGTACCACCGGTTGCCGTTACGGCAGGAGTAGCAGAAAAGGCCAGCACAAACTGTGTCGCAATGTCTCCAGGTTTAACGTTAACATCAGTATTCTTAGGAATAGACTTAGTTCCGTCCCAAGATTCTGCAGCAATCGTTGCCTGTAAGCCAAACGCACAGAATAGCATGAATACACTTAGAAATCGTGTAAATGATTTTCTCATAGCATTTGTTTTTAAATTGAACTTAATTGATTGATTGATTGAATTTTATAATTCATTTTTATTTTAATAACTGATTAAACAGTGCAAAATTAAACACTTTATAATGCAAACGTATAAAAATTATCAGCAATGTACAACAATAGTGCCCGATAAAATAAAATATTTATCAGCCAGATACACTTATTTTCCTACATCCTGAGAAGTTTTAACTCAACCTGAGTCAAAACATAAAAGTCTCATAATCGATAATTTTAATAATTAGAGTTTGAAAACATCCGTCAAGCGAAGCCACACAAACACTGCTAAAATTACACTAATTATTGACATTAGTGCCAGAAATACAATAATTATTACAACGAATAATAACTTTTAAGCTGTATTGCAGAGCAATCACTCATATTCGTCCACTTTATTGACGTTGAAAAAGTAAAAAGTAACAATCCGAACAATCTGGAATAAGAAAACAGTTCTTATAAAAAGCAGAATTGATCTGTTTATTACCTCATTATGAACTGGGTTCCAAAGATTAGCCTACTCCAAAAAGGTTAAAAAACCATTAAAATCGAATTCTTAAAAACTGTCCAATCCGAAATTTCTAAATGACAGGATGATTTGAAAAATAGACTGAAGGTGCTGGCAAATCAGGAAATCCAGAGAAAAGTGACCAATTCGCACAGAATGATCATTCTGATCAATAGCAAATATCCTTGTAACACTCTAAATTCAAGGAAAATAATGACAATTTAAGCCCGTTAGAATCGGATATTTTACTTGAACCTACCGAGTGGCAGGCATTTTCGGAAGTCTAAGGTCAAAAAAACGCTTCAAAAAGCTTCTTTCGGAATTTACAATTGAATATATTATTTTTTCCTGCCATTTAAAAATCATTGCAGAGTAATCCGGAAATTATTCGGTCAGGCAGATTTTGAACTACCATATATAATAAGGAAGAAAAATCTAACCATGCGATTTTAAATCTGATAAATTCCAGAGGTCCAATCAACATTAACTAAAAATTAAGAAGAAGCAGTCTTCCAAAATAAATTTGACGTTTATGAATTTAAGTATTTATTTTGCATGGCCTTAAACAAAAAAGGCCTTCTGGAAATATTATTAATCATTTTATACACACCTAAAATTTATAAACGATGTCAAAAATTAAAATCGGTATCAACGGTTTCGGTCGTATCGGACGCTTTGTTTTCCGCGTTGCAGTAGCTAAAGATAATGTAGAAGTTGTTGCAATCAACGACCTTATCGATGTAGATTATATGGCATATATGCTTAAATATGATTCTACACACGGACAATTCAAAGGTACTGTTGAAGTTAAAGACGGTCAACTGATTGTTAACGGAAAAACAATCCGGGTTACAGCTCAGCGCAATCCTGCTGATATCAACTGGGGTGCTGTTGGCGCTGACTATGTAGTTGAATCTACTGGTTTATTCCTTGAAAAAGCAAAAGCTCAGGGTCATATCGATGGCGGTGCAAAGAAAGTAATCCTTTCAGCTCCTTCAAAAGATGATACTCCGATGTTCGTTATGGGTGTTAACCACAAATCATACACCAACGATATGACATTCGTTTCGAATGCATCTTGTACTACGAACTGTCTTGCACCAATTGCAAAAGTACTGAACGACAATTGGGGTATCGAAGAAGGCCTGATGACAACTGTTCACGCTACTACTGCTACTCAGAAAACTGTTGACAGTCCTTCCGGAAAAGACTGGAGAGGTGGCCGTGGCGCTGGTCAGAATATCATCCCTTCATCCACCGGAGCAGCTAAAGCTGTTGGTAAAGTTATTCCTGAACTGAATGGCAAATTAACCGGTATGGCTTTCCGAGTGCCAACTCCTGACGTTTCAGTAGTTGACTTGACTGTTCGTTTGGCTAAAGGAACAACTTATGCTGAAATCTGTGCTGCTATGAAAGCCGCTTCAGAAGGCGAATTGAAAGGTGTTCTTGGTTACACTGAAGACGAAGTGGTATCAAACGATTTCATCGGAGATCCCCGGACTTCTATCTTCGACTCAAAAGCCGGCATTCAGTTATCACCGACTTTCGTTAAAGTAGTTTCATGGTACGACAACGAAATGGGTTATTCAACCAAAGTTGTTGAATTGATTGAATACATGGACTCTGTAAAATAAGGAAATGTAATAAGAAATAAGGAAAGGCAGTTCGAAAGAGCTGCCTTTTTGTTATTTGGTACTTCAGATCTGTCAGGTTTTCGAAACCTGACAGGTCTCATAAACAGTCAAAAATGTCTGAACCATATTCGACCAGGAAAACTTCTTTTTCTCTTCAGCCATGTTCGATTCAAACTCAGTCATCCGGTCGTTAGCATAAAAATCCACCAATGCATCAGCAATAAACTGGCTTTCAGGTTCAACCACATATCCGACTTTCCCGTCAGGAATAATTTCAGACAGACCGCCAACATTGGTAACTAACATCGGTTTATTAAAATGATAGCCAATTTGAGTTACCCCACTCTGAGTTGCACTTTTATAAGGCTGAACAACCAGGTCGGCCGCACTGAAATAAAGATTCACTTCATCATCAGGAATAAAATCGGTTCGTAATTCAATCCATTTTTCCAGCTTATGCTCACTAATCAGTTTAAGATAGGGCTCAGGACTTGAATAATATTCCCCCGCAACCAAAAGTTTTACCGGAAACTGACGCAAACGCTCATCAGCAAAAGCTGTGATCAGCAAATCGAGACCTTTGTAGTCGCGGATAAAACCAAAAAACAAAAGGTATCTAATTTCCGGGTTAAGTTTTAGCTTTTGCTTGGCAAGCCCGAAAGACAGTCGTTCTCCATAGTTGTCGAAAATCGGATGTGGACAATATCCATCGGGCAGATTCTTCCTGAAAGATTTTCCATCTTTCAATACGCTTTTTGACATGGCAATCAAACCATCAATTCGGCGCATAAAATAACCCGTCAACAACCGGTCTCCTGGCCGGTGCTCATGCGGGATAATATTATCTGCAAGACATATAACAATAGTATGTTTGTTTTTTCTGATCATTCCGGCAATTGTTCCAAGGCAAGGTGCCATGAATGGCAACCAATAGCGGATAATCACCAAATCATGCTTTTCCTGACGAATTCGTCTTCCGATCTTAAGCCAGTTTAACGGTAAAATAGCATTTATGGTCCTTTTTATGGTTAGATTTTCAGGTGCTGGTTTTGTACTGAATTGTGTTTTACCAGGAAAAAGGAAGGAAGGATATTGAACGGTAAATGTTTCCATATCAACTTTATAACCCAGAGAAATAAACTCTTTCCCAAGCCTTTCATTGGTAGTTGCAATTCCTCCCCGGTAAGGGTATGCAGGTCCGATAATTTTGATCGTTTTTAGCATTTCCGGTAAACTATTCTTTGAACAAATGTGCAACATGTTTATCAAATGGGAAAGGATGTGGCTGATAATATCTTTTTGATGATCGAAAATTATCATATTTAACCATTCCGGAAAATAGAAGATCAGTTATCTTCCAACATTTTCTGATTAATACAGGCAATTATCTCATTCAGCTGATCTGGTTCAAACCATGCTATTTCCAGGTCACGGCGAAACCAGGTCAATTGTTTCCGTGCATATTTTCTTGAATTTCTTTTGATCAGATCAATGGCTTCATCCAAAGAACAACCTCCATCGAGGTAGGAGAAAAGTTCTTTATAGCCGACAGTATTAAGCGAGTTTAATTGCCGGTGCTGATAAACAGCTTTTGCTTCATCCAAAAGACCGGAATGCATCATGCGATCCACCCTTTCATTAATTCGCTGATATAAAATCTCACGATTCTGATTAATTCCTATTTTTATAATTCTGAATGGCCTTGCCCTGATTGTATTTTTCCGGAATGATGTAAAAGACTTTCCTGTCATTTGGCATATTTCAACCGCATGAAGCAATCGTTTGGGGTTGTTCAGATCAACAATCCGGTAATAATCCGGATCAAGTTCCAGAAGTCTTTTCTGCAATGCTTCGATTCCATTTTGTTGATACCAATTGACAACTTCGTCTCGCATCAAAGGATCGACTGTTGGAATGTCATCAATTCCTTTACAAATGGTATCAACATATAACATGGAACCACCAGTCAAAATTAAGGGATTTTTATGTTGAAAAAGCTGATCGATAAGCCTCAAGGCTTCCATTTCGTATTCGCTAACATTATAATAATCGAAGATTGACCGGCACTGAATAAAATGGTGAGGAACAGATTTCAAATCTTCCGGAGAAGGAACTGCTGTGCCAATAGAAAGTTCGCGAAAAAATTGGCGGGAATCAGCCGAAATAATTTCAGAGTGGAAATACCTGGCTAAATGTAAACTGATTTCTGACTTTCCGACTCCTGTCGGACCTAAAACTACGATCAATGTATTCATGCAAACCTCTATTCAATAAAGCCACCAAGATAGGCATTAATACAAAAAAATAAGGGGACTTAAAGTCCCCATTTGTTAGATGTCCATTTCACCAAAAACTTCATAATAGTCTTCCAGATCTCCAAAACTTTTATAGGAATCGGTGGTATCCAGAATTGCAATCTCAGGACTATCATAATCATTAATCAGGAACTGAACAGGCGCATGGCCATTTTCATAGGCAACAAATGGTTCTTTTAAATCAGTTTTCATAAGTTTTTCCTTTAGTTCTAAGTTTAACAAACGTTCATTAAAAAAATCAAAAACATAAACCAGCTTTTGTCCGGTTACAGTGATGTATTCATTCAATTTCGTTTTTCTCATGCTCAACTGATTCGGACTGGTTCCTCCGGAATCAAGTAAGCTAATTTCAATCTTTCTCCTCCACTGGTCATCGGTTAAAAAAAAGGAGGCAAGCTGTGATTGGTCAAAACTGGATGTATCTTGTATGATCCGATGCAAATCTTCAAAGGTTTGATCCGGATCAATATGAATTAATCGCTTATAATCAGGTATTTCAGACGATGAGATTTCAAAGATACAGATCATAAATAATCGATTAAATATGATTTAAGATTCTCAATATTCTATCAAATTAAATTCAAATTAAAATGGGATTAACGATAGCATCCATAAAAATGTTAGCAATCAAATGTTAAAAAAGATTAAATACAACAACCATCATTCATAGATATTTGGATATCAGCCACTTTACTTTCATCTATAAAAATAGCAGAAAAGTGTGTTCTGGAAAAATCGAATACTTTTACCGATTGGTCGTAAACCATACCTGATAAGAAAGATTCAACAATACCACTAATAACATTCTCTACGGATTGCGATTGATGTAATTATTTCAGAACTTGTGTGACCAATTAAAAGCTTATCAATTTAACTGGACATGAGATTTGGAACTCTTTTTTTTGAAAACTTAAAAATAGCATTGGAGTCTATCCGAAGTAACCTGCTTCGGACTATACTTACTGTTCTGATTATTGCTGTAGGTATTACAGCATTGGTTGGTATTCTGACTGCAATCGATTCCATAAAAAACTCCATCACAAAAGAGTTTACTTTTATGGGCGCCAATACGTTTACTATCGGTTCGAGAGGTATGCGCATACAGGTAGGCAACAAAAGATACCGATCAAAAAATTATTCCTATATCAGTTATTACCAGGCCAGGGAATTCAAAGAAAAATATTTATTCCCGGCAGCAGTCTCTATTTCTACCTTTGCAACAAGTGTTGCAACGATTAAATATGAGTCCGAAAAAACAAATCCAAACGTTTCTGTTCAAGGGGTTGATGAGAATTATCTGTTTACTTCCGGAAATGAAATTAAGGTTGGAAGAAATTTCACGGAAGAAGAAATTACTGCGGGCAGAAACGTGGTGATCATTGGCGATGGCGTTCTCAAGAAAATCTTCCGGAACGGAGAAAATCCAATGCAGAAAATCATTAGTATCGGCGGCGGAAAATACCGTATCATAGGAGTCCTTTTGGAAAAAGGCCGTGGATTTGGTTCCGGAGGAGATCAACTTTGTTTGCTTCCATATACCAATGTCAGAAGTTATTTCACAAAACCTCAAATGAACTTTTCGGTGCAAATTAAAGTCAAGAATGCCGAAATGATTGAGCCAGCTATTGGAGAAGCAGAAGGTACTTTCAGGATAATCCGGAATCTGAATCCTGCCGACGAAAGTGATTTCAACATCGAAAAAAGTGACAACCTGGTTAATATTTTATTGGGAAACATACAGAACATCACTTTAGTTGCTACAATAATCGGATTGATTACTTTATTTGGTGCAGCAGTCGGTCTGATGAATATCATGCTTGTTTCGGTAACCGAACGAACCCGTGAAATTGGAATCCGTAAAG
This sequence comes from Bacteroidia bacterium, assembly GCA_037143155.1. Classification (GTDB taxonomy): domain Bacteria; phylum Bacteroidota; class Bacteroidia; order Bacteroidales; family Prolixibacteraceae; genus Aquipluma. Next base: position 29,815 of record JBAWZG010000002.1, on the reverse strand, counting down.
CAATTGGAGCAACTTCGGTAATTGTAAAACAGCAATTTCTAATCGAAGCCATCGTTATCGGCCAAATTGGCGGATTTGTCGGGATTATTCTTGGAATTTTAGCTGGCAACGGAGTAGCAATGTTAATCGGAACACCTTTCTTCATTCCCTGGGTATGGATTTTTGTAGGAGTAATACTTTGCTTCTTTGTCGGAATCATTTCCGGCTTTTACCCGGCCCAAAAAGCTTCAAAACTTGACCCAATAGAAAGTCTTCGTTTCGAATAAAATCCACTTTTTCTGTTACCATTCAACTTCTACTTTAATTATTTGTGCTCTTATGGATGAATCCAGATTTGGATTTCACGTTTTTTTAAGAAAAAACATATCTTTACTTTTTAGCATCAACTAAGGCAGCATTAATATTGGGCAGAAAATGACAAAACTTCAGACCAAAGCGGAGGAGCGATTAATTCAGGATTATTTTGAAGGCTTGCTGAAGGCATGTGACCGAAAAGTATCGGATGATGGAAAAATCCGGATACAAAAAGCTTTTGAGTTTGCCAATACTGCCCATGCCGGAGTAAAAAGAAAATCAGGTGAACCATACATTATTCATCCCCTTGCTGTTGCCAAAATTGTAGTCGAAGAAATCGGATTAAGTGCCACCTCTATCATTGCTGCCCTTTTACATGATGTAGTCGAAGACACCGATTTCACGCTGGAAGACATCAGCAACCTGTTTGGTGAAAAAGTTGCTTCTATTGTTGATGGACTTACCAAACTTTCGGAAGAATTTACCCCGCAGCACGACTCGAAACAGGCCAATAACTTCAGGAAAATGCTGATGACATTATCCGATGATGTCCGGGTTATCCTGATCAAATTAGCTGACCGCCTTCACAACATGCGAACGCTCGATTCAATGGCTCCTGCAAAACAGTTGAAGATTGCCGCTGAAACATTATACATATTTGCTCCGCTTGCTCACCGCCTTGGTTTGTATGCCATCAAATCTGAACTGGAAGATTTAAGTCTGAAATACAAACATGCTGATGCTTTCAATCAGATCCAGTTCAGGCTTCAAAACCAACGCGAGAAAAGAGATTACCTTGTGACCGAATTTATCCGGCCAATTGCAGAGCAACTCAAACAAGAAGGTATTGATTTCAACATTACCGAACGGCTCAAATCCATTTATTCCATCTGGAATAAAATGCAGACCAAAGGAGTATCGTTCGACGAGGTTTATGATTTACTTGCCATCCGCATTGTTTTTAATCCAAAGCCTAATGTTTCCGAAAAACGGCAATGCTTCGATATTCTTTCGCTGGTAACAGACATTTACAAACCAAAACCTGACCGGATCCGTGATTGGATTACGATGCCCAAGGTAAATGGATATGAAGCACTGCACGTCACGGTAATGGGGCCGCAGGGAAAATGGGTCGAAATACAGATCCGGACGCAGCGGATGGATGAAATAGCAGAACGAGGATTTGCAGCCCATTATAAATATAAAAATATCAACGATGTAGAAAATGAGCTCGACCGTTGGCTGCAAAAGATTAAGGATATGCTCCAAAATCCTGAATCTGATGCTCTTGAATTTCTGGATGAGTTCAAAATGAATCTTTTCTCCTCCGAAATTGTGGTGTTCACTCCTAAAGGAAGAATGATCACATTACCGAAAAATGCTACAGTTATCGATTTTGCTTATGAAATACACACTGAACTTGGCAACCACTGTATTGGAGCTAAAATAAACCACAAGCTGGTTTCAGTATCGCACGTTTTGCAGAGCGGCGATCAGGTAGAAGTGCTTTCTTCAAAAACTCAGTCCCCACAGCAAAGCTGGCTTACATTTTTAATTACCGCCAAAGCAAAAGACAAAGTTAAGCAGACATTTAAACTCGACCGAAAAAAACACATTGAACAGGGGCGTAAAATCCTTGAAGACCAATTAGCAGTCTATAAAATTCTACCCTCATCTGACACGCTAAAAAAACTGAGTGCATACTATAATTTAACCAATAAAGAACAGCTGTATGCTCAGGTTGGTATGGGATTCCTTGAGCTTGACAAACTCGATGAGGTCCTCCATACCCGAAGGGAAAATAAACTCGCCAAATTTTGGAAACTGAGCTTCACCCAAAAGAAAGATGAGCCAGTGCAACCCAATATAATTGATAAAAAAGCACCCTTCATTCTGAAAGAAGATCCGGAAGAAATGAATTACTCCCTGGCCAAATGCTGCAATCCGATTCCGGGAGACGATGTGGTCGGTTATATATCGGGCGATGAGCACATCATCATTCACAAACGCAACTGTTCCGAAGCACTTAAGATCATGTCTCAACAAGGCGACAGCATCATCACCGCTGAATGGACCAAGTTTAAGCGACTGTCATACCTTTCACGTATCAAACTCAGCGGATTCGACCGGGTTGGCATGGTAAACGAAATTACCACGGTCATCTCAAAACAACATAATATCAATATGAGAACCGTTCATTTCGATTCACACGACGGAATTTTTGAAGGCGATTTATACCTCTATATCCATAGTGTTCAGGACTTGAGCGAACTGATTAGCCGTCTAATGAAAATCAAGGGAATTGATACGGTCGATCGTATTGAAAAAATGCAGCATTAAATTCCCTGCATCAGCATTTATATCAAAAAAGTGCTATTTTTGAACCTTATTTTTAATTGGTTTAAATATGAATAACCAAAAAACTAAGGAAGCTGTAAAACAAATGTTCATTGATTATCTGGAAAATAATGAACACCGGAAAACTCCTGAACGATTTGCAATTCTTGAAGAAATTTATTCCAGAGAAGGACATTTCGATATTGAGTCGCTTTACATCTCAATGAAAAACAAAAATTATCGTGTCAGCCGGGCAACACTTTACAATACAATCGATTTATTACTCGACTGCAAGCTCATCATCAGGCATCAGTTTGGTAAAAATCTTGCTCAATTCGAAAAAGCCTACGCAATTCCGCTGCACGACCACCTGATTGATATTCCAACTGGTCAGCTAACCGAGTTTTTTGATCCCCGATTAAGAGAAATCATTGAAGACATCTGCCTCAAAAACGGCTTTAAATTATCACACCATACACTTTATATTTACGGACAATACCATAACGTCTAAATAAATTGTAATTTTATCCCTCGATTTCCGTGAAAATTGAAAGTAATCGTTTTTCAGTTTTCGCGGATTATCTTGTTTGAACAATTTATAATTAATTATTACAAATGAAAGTAGATGTATTGTTAGGCCTCCAATGGGGAGATGAAGGTAAAGGAAAAATAGTGGATGTTTTAACTCCCAAATACGATGTTATCTCCAGATTCCAGGGAGGACCAAATGCAGGGCACACGCTGGAAATAAATAACTTCAAACAGGTTTTACACACCATTCCTTCAGGAATATTTCATGAAAACAAAATGAATGTGATTGGGAACGGGGTGGTTTTTGATCCGATAACTTTCGAAAAAGAAGTTGAATCAATAAGCAAGCACGGCGTCAATCTCCACAAAACATTATACATTTCAAAAAAGGCACATTTAATTTTGCCAACTCACCGGCTGCTCGATGCAGCTTCGGAAGAAGCCAAAGGTGCAACTAAAATTGGTTCAACCTTAAAAGGAATCGGGCCAACTTACCGCGATAAAATTGGTCGCGATGGTTTGCGGATAGGTGATCTTTTCGAAAATTTTACTGAAAAATATACCGCAAGAGTTCAGGCACATAAAGATTTACTTGACAATTATTACCATTACGATTATTCAGCTAAACTGGCCGAAATCGAGACTGAATGGATGAAGGCTATTGATCTTGTGAAAACCTTTAAAATTGTTGATACCGAGCACCTGATTAATGAATGTCTGGCAGATAATAAACCTGTTTTGGCTGAAGGCGCTCAAGGCACCATGCTCGATATTGATTTCGGGTCCTATCCGTTTGTAACCTCATCGAGCACAATTTGTGCCGGAGCATGCACCGGACTTGGAATTGCCCCAAATAAAATAGGCAATGTTTTCGGTATCTTCAAAGCATACTGCACCCGGGTTGGAAGCGGTCCTTTTCCAACCGAACAGTTCGAAGAAGACGGAAAAAAAATGCGCGAAGTCGGTCGAGAATACGGATCAACAACCGGACGGCCACGCCGTTGCGGATGGCTTGATCTTGTAGCTTTAAAATATTCAATCATGCTGAATGGAGTAACCGAATTAATCATGATGAAAGCTGATGTACTTGACTTATTTGAAACGATCAAGATTTGCGTTGGCTATGAGATCGATGGTGAAGTGACCGAGAAATTCCCATTTGAACTGAACGACAATGTCAAACCAGTTTATGTGGAATTGCCGGGCTGGCAATCTGATTTGACTCAGTTGACCGATCAGAATGAATTTCCGGAAGAATTCAACAACTACATCAACTACATCGAAGAACAGGTTGGAATAGCTATTTCGATAGCTTCAGTTGGGCCAAACAGGGCACAAACAATCTTTTTAGGAGAATAAAAATCCGGGAGCCGATCGTCCGGCTCCTGTTCTTTTTAATAAATTTTTGACTTTGATTAGAATTGACTATTTTAGAACGATTAATGCGTACCATAAATCGTGCTTAACATCCTGAAATGGAAATTACAAAGCCTACGCTATTATTAAATAAAGAAATTGCCTTGCGAAACATCGAAAATATGGTTCGTAAGGCCAATGCACTTCAATTAAATTTCCGCCCCCATTTCAAAACCCACCAATCAGCCGAAATTGCAGAATGGTTCAGGTCAGCCGGAGTCAAAGCAATAACTGTATCTTCATTGACAATGGCCAACTATTTTGCAGAATGTGGATGGGATGATATTACCATTGCTTTTTCTGTAAATATTCCGGAAATTCCGGAAATAAACGAGCTGGCAGGCCGGATAGAATTGAATATCCTGATTGAAAACGCTGAAGGTCTTGAAGCACTTCAGGAACAAATCACCCGACATATTGGCATCTTCATTAAAATTGATACCGGATACAACCGGACGGGGATTGAGGCAAACCGAACTCCTTTGATTGATCAGTTGCTGGAGTCGATACAAAAATCCCCGCTGCTTCAATTCAAAGGCTTTCTTTCTCACACAGGTCACACCTACCAGGCCAACTCAACTCATGATATTTTCAGCCGGCATTTCGATGCACTTTTGAAAATGAAGGCGCTAAAAGCAAGGTATATCAATGACTGGCCTGAACTTTTAATTTCCCTGGGAGATACGCCTTCGTGCACATTAGCTGACAATTTCGACGGTGTGGATGAAATTCGGCCGGGTAATTTTGTGTTTTACGATTTAATGCAATTCAAACTTGGAGTGTGTAAACTTACCGACATCGCTGTTCGGATGGTTTGCCCGGTTATTGCTATTCACAACTCACGAAACGAGGTTGTAATCTATGGAGGAGCCATACATTTTGCCAAAGATTCCATAACGAATATTGACGGGAAGCAATTATACGGGAGAATCATCATTCGGGAAGGTGACGAGGAAATATTACTGGATGAAAGGAATTACCTGTATGCTCTTTCTCAGGAACATGGCATATTGAGAATAACGCCAAAAGACCTTCACTACTTCAAACCTGGAAGGCTGATTGAAATCCTGCCGGTTCATTCCTGCCTTACCGCCAATCTGATGAATGAATATCTTACTACTGACGGCGATCTGATTAAAATGATGCCTTTTTATTAAACACGAACAATATAAAGCCAATCTTTTAAGTTTATTTCTCAGAAATCGAAAATCTGGAATTTCCGGCAGCTTGTATAATTCAAACTCACCAACTCTGAAAAAACAATCAAGTATATTAAACCCTTTTGTCTGAATTTAGTCCAAAATCATGGATATTGCTATCCCAGCGAATTCTAAAACTATTTATAACGATTCTGATTAACGAATTTCGATGATCAAAATCTGGTTTATAATTGTTAATTGGTGTCTATTAATTTTAATACTTTTTCTATTATGAATTTTAAACAATTTGGAAATCTTTCTGTACCAGTAATAGCCGGAATTGCAATCTTGTTTTTATTAAACAGCTCATGCAAACACGACGGAATTGCAGCTGACCAGATGGCTCCTGTAGCTTTTGCCGATGTCCAGCAAGTTTACTTCGGTTATTGTACAAGTTGTCATTCCGGCGGCAATGGTGGTGGAAGTCGCCTGGATTTCAGTACTTACGAAGGTATATTAAGAACTGTGTCACCGGGGAATTCTTCGAATAGCAAATCATATCAGGCCATGATTAATACTTTTCAAATTATGCCTCCAAAAGGAGCTGTTCCAACCAGCCAACGGACACTCATCAGGCTATGGATTGATCAGGGTGCAAAACCTCAATAGTTAATACCACTACAATGAAATTTTTCAATAATTCAAGTTCAAAAAAACAATACATGAACCGTGCAATAAAAATAATCCTAATACTGGTCGTTGCATCTATTACAGGATGCTACTACGACTCAGAAGAACGGCTTTATCCAAAGCTTTCAAACCCTTGTGACGATACAGTAGTCACCTTTAAATCAACGGTATCTACCATTTTGCAATCGTGCCAAACGTGCCATTCCAACTCGAATTCTTCCTCTTCCGGCAATGGAATAAAACTGGAAGCATATTCAGATGTAAAAACATTGGTTACTAACGGCAAACTGATGGGTTCTATCAATCATACAAGCGCTTATCCTATGCCTAAAGGCGGTGGGAAACTGCTTGATTGCGAAATTGCCCAATTGCAGAAGTGGATAGATGGCGGATCATTAAACAATTAGAAATTATAAAATGAAAAAAATATTTAGTCTGTTTCTGGTGTTAACCTTAATTCTTATATCCGGAAATTTATTTAGTCAGGATCTGGATGCATTGCTCAATGCACAAACAAAACCTACAATCAATTATGCGACAGCAACATTTAAGGCGAGCCGAATTATCAATGGTCATTCTATACAGCAGATGAAGAAAAAACAGCTCGATTTCCGGATTTCACATCGTTTTGGAACCTTGAATGAAGGCGGTTATGGTTTGTGGGGCCTCGATCATTCCAATATTCATTTTAGTTTGGAATATGGTGTTACCGATTGGCTGATGGTAGGTTTAGGTCGCGGAAGTAACCACAAAATTTATGATAGTTTTGTCAAATTCAAGCTGTTGAGACAGTCTGCAGGTGCAAAAGAAATGCCTGTTTCGCTAAGTTTTTTAACTTCCGTAGAAGCTGTTTCTGAGCATTTTCCGACTACTCCAATTCAATTAACACCAACTACAACTACCCCGAGAATCAATTATTTTTCGTCACGGCTTACCTACGTGAGTCAACTGTTGGTTGCCCGGAAATTCAATGATAAATTTTCTCTGCAATTAACACCAACTTATATTCACCGCAATTTCGTACCAACAGAACTCGACCAAAACGACATCATTGCTATGGGAGCAGGAGCGCGTTACAAATTAACAAAACGCCTTTCCATAAATGCCGAGTATTATTATACAGTAAATCCAAATGCCAAATATCTGGATACCAGATACTACAATTCTGCATCGATTGGCATCGACCTTGAAACCGGTGGCCATGTCTTCCAGATTATGCTCACCAATTCACAGGGAATGCGCGAAGGAACCTTCATTCCTCAGACCACCGACAATTGGCTGGATGGAGGAATTCATCTTGGATTCAACATTTCAAGGGTTTTTGCGTTATAGTATAAAAAATTTATGCTATGCTAAAAAAATTATTCATTCTGGTATTATTGATATCATCTGTTGGTGTTTTCGGGCAAGGAAAATATATCGCTAAAAATGCCTATATTTCATTTTACTCATCTACGCCTATGGAAGATATCCTCGGTGAAAGCAATGAGGTTGTAACTATTCTTGATGCTGAAAAAGGTGAAATTATCTTTCAGGCTATTATGACAACTTTCCATTTCAAACGTGCTTTGATGGAAGAACATTTCAACGAGAATTACATGGAAAGTTCAAAGTTTCCAAAGACAAAATTCAAAGGCACAATTGAAGGATTCAACAAAGATATGCTGAAAGGACCGGTTGCCAATATTAAAATTACCGGAGTTCTAAATGTTCATGGAGTCGATAAAACGATCACCGTTCCGGGTACTTTGGGGTTGGTTGATGGAAAACTGGTTGGAACATCCAAATTCAAAGTTACTCCGGAAGATTTTGGAATTGTTATTCCTTCGGTGGTTCGGGAGAAAATCGGCAAAGAAATGGAAATTACGGTAAAGGCTGATTATCTGCCATTTGGTCAATAATTTCAAATTCAAATCATATGAAAATCAAATATATAATTTTCACCGTTCTGGCTTTGGGTTTTATTGGAGCCGGAATTGGCCTGAAAATGTTTTTCAAACCACATGCCGACATCAATAAACTGGAAGCCGAATTTAAAGTGGAAGCCACCAAGCTTATGGATGAATTTCAAAAGGAGGAGAATGCTGCTACAACTAAATACAGCGAAAAAGTACTTGAAATAAGCGGCAAACTGGTCACCAAATCAAAACTTAAAAACGGAACCGATCTTCTCATTCTTGAAGATGACATGCAAGGAGTTAGCTGTCAGCTCGATAGTGTTTGGTGTGCTGCCAATCAACCGGCAATTCAGTCACTCGAAACCGGAAAACCGGTTATAATCAAAGGTATTTGCAAAGGTTACCTGATGGAAATCAAAGTAAGTCCGGCTATTCTGGTAATCAAATAGATTCGAGCGAAGCAGACAAACATTCCAGGTACGCAGTTAACGGGTATAATTCTTCGCTGTACCAAAGCGATGCAAAATATAATCCGATGGGTGATTCAATCAATCCGTCGGATTTTGTTTTTTCAGCCAGCCAGTTTATTCCGGCAGTGCCTTGCTCCTGAAATCCATTACGAAACAAAGCGGTAATAGCCAGTGCTGTTTCCTCAATGCTTCCCTGAATATCTTTTGCAGCTCCCCAACTTCCGTCCTCATTCTGAACCGAGGCAAGGTATTTGCAGCCCCGATCAATCATCAACTTCAGGATAACCTGATATTCGTTTCCAAAATTTGTTTCCAGTGTTTCATTCAGGTAAGCAGTTACCCGCGCTGTTCCATATACCGGATTGGTATGATCAGCTGTATGCTGGTTTCCGAACCAAAGTGGCAACCAATACCCACTTGCTTGTTGTTGCTTTTCAAGATAAATTAAAGCTTTTACGAATGATTTTCTAATTCCTGAACGCTCGGTTCTGGTCAATGAATCACCAAAAATGTGATCTGTTTTGGCCATGGCCTGAATTGCATGTCCGGTTAAATCTGCACAACTCTGATCAAACGGCAATTTGCCCCAGCCACGTGAAAAGGTCGGGAACCCACCATCATTGTTCTGTAATTGCATCGACCAATTAATGCCAGCCAAAACCGGATTCCGGATAAGTTCCGGATTCTCACCATTCAGTACAATCAGAGCCAGAATTACACCTGGCGTATCGTCACCATCAGGAACTGAGCCTGAATGCGAAGTCCAACCCCAGCCACCCGGTGGTGTTCCGTTAAACGGATGAATATATTTATTCTGAATCGCCAGTAAATAATTGGTCAATTGTTGCTTTCCATCTGAATCCAGAATTTTGTCCACATTTTTCCGGATTGATTTTACTGCAAGCGTGGTAACCCAGGTCGAAAGATCAATGTCAATCGGCCAGCTGCCATCTTCACGCTGAGTCCGTTTAAGAAAGTTCATTCCATCCCGCACGACTTCCAATTCGCGGTATCCTGATTCAATCAGGCACAAGCAAACGAAAGCAGTGAGCGGAACAGCTTCAAGGTAACCACCGCTTTCAGGTTGAATCCTCCGCAGTAATTCCAACGACTTTCGTACCGAAGATTCGCGAATAAATCGCATCAACGGATTCTTGCGTTTCTTAAACCTGAATATCGCTATACCAACAGCAATCAAAGCCGGAATCGCATAACTTACTACACTGAGATTTAACATGCTGTAAAACGACCGTGGTAACAGAGAAAACTCGAATGGCAATTGCGGAATGGAATCAAATGCTTCTTTACCCGGAACACCACACAATGCGCACATAGTCAGAATGGGAACCGAGAAAGTCCTGTCGGTTTTGTAAAAATCGAGTATTGCCGGTATGAGTTCAGATGAATTCACATCAATTTTCTCTGATCGGAGATAATCGCCAATTCTCAGGAGTAGCAAATTTTCACCACCATCGCATGCTTTTACTGCAGAATAACAGAGCAAACTGGTACTGACATTGCTGAAACTTTCGGGCGAATCACCGAACCCACCATCAGCATTTAAATTTGATTCCAGCCAGCTTATACCTGACGAAATCTCCGAAGCATTTCCAGCTGCATCATGAAAATGCAAAGCAGTAATGGCAACGGCAACACCCAAAGCGCTTGATGATAATCGCCCTTCCCAATAGCCGGAGGCATTTCGCTTTTGCAAAAGCAGCCTACTGAGTTCGGAAAATCGGGACTGAGTGGTGGTATTCATGTCGACATTCATTTGAGGATGCAAGATAATAAAGATGAATTGTTTTTGATGACCGTCAGCAAAAGCAGACGGCAAAGAATATTAACGTTGAATAACAACCATCTTTAATTGTAGATATCCTTTGCCGTTCACTTCAGTGAACGGACATGATGCTATCAATCGGCCAGAACTCCCAGTGCCAGCAGGCCATAAAAAGTATATTCCACATCTCTGGTTTGGTCGCCATCTCCGGAAAGAAAGGCTCCATCAACAAAGTTTTGCTGAATAAAGACGAGACAAGCTGGTTTTAGAAGTCGCAAATCACTGCCTGAATAATTCAAAGCGAATAAGGCAACAGCTGTTGACAACATATCGGCATTTTTGAGATGAGCAAAGGCTTTAAATCCGCCAGTTTCACAGGTAAAAGACTTCAGCAAATCCTGTTCTTTGGAGCCTTCCTGTTTGATCATTTTTTGCAGAAACACTTTGGCGGCAACTTCCGAACAAGGTGAATACTCATCAACTGCTGTGCGTGCCAGCATTTTTTTTGCTCCTATTTTCAGGAAATGCGACAATGGCAAAATAGCATCCAGAGTCAGGAACATAACAAAACTCCGGTACGACAAATTAATGGAGTGCCGTTCTTTCCAAAATGATTTTCCAAGCGAAAAGAAAGCTATGGTACGTGAGGCTCGACCTGTTCTCAATTCCTTTTGAAGCAAAACCAAACAGCATTTTTCAATGAATCCGGGCACTTCAGAATTTGATTGTCCGACGATAAATTGTTTCAATTTCAGTTCTGCCCCTTCGACAAGCTCAGGGAGCGTTGCTTTAATTTTCGGGTTCCGGATTCCGGGTTCCGTAATCAATGCCTTCAGCATCATCCCACCAAACAACGAATAATACAGATCCGACCGTCCACCCCGATCCTGAAAACCTCCATCCGGATTCTGCTGACTAATGAGAAAATTCAGTACCTCTTCCCTACCCTGTTCGTCAAGTAATGCAAAAGCATTCCTGATCTTTTCAATCATTTGCTTATAAAAGGGAATGTGAGAGGGATTTGTCACAATTGAAGAATCAGAATATTTTACCGAGCACCGTGTACAAACTCAATTTCATTTTCAGGTTTTCAAGCTTATCGAGTTCGCGGTATGCTTTGTTGGTATATTCCTGAAGGTGTTGCTCTGCATTTTCAACGATTTCCTTTTCCTGAACCATTACAGAAATTCCAGATAGGTTATTTTCAGAATAAACTGACTGCAGATTAAGCAGTTCAGATTCGCTCAGATTTTGCGCTAACAGTGAAAGTAATAAAGGATAATCTGCTGGTTGTGTATGCTCGTTTTGTTCCCTAAATTCATCCAGATCGTCCTTGATTTGATAGGCTATTCCAAAGAAATCCGAGAATACTTTGAGTATGGCCAAATCACATTCGGGAGCATTAGCAGCAACCGATCCAAGCAATAAAGCTACTCGAATGGCAGAGCCTGTTTTTTGCTCAAATATCTCAATCTGCTGATCAAGTGAAGGTATTTGATGGTGCGTACTGGCCAGCAAATCTGCCCCTTGTCCAAGCGACAAAGCCACGTGACCACTGGCAACCAGCTGATAACAAGCAGCCAGCTTAACCGGATCAAGAGGAAGTTTCCCCAATAATTCATAACCTTTCCCAAGCAGGAAATCACCTGTATTGATTGCAACGGCCGTTCCGTTGAGTTTATGAACGGTTTCGGTCTCATACCTGAAATCGTCGTTGTCCTCCACATCATCGTGTATGAGTGATGCTTTGTGAAAGCATTCTACAACGATGGAAATGAATGCCATTAGTTCTTCTGAAAAATTTCCGGAGTATGCTGAATATGCCAAAGCGCTTAGCAAGGGTCGCATCCGCTGACCTCCGGTGAGCATCGACTGAATGGCCAACTGACAAGTTTGGCTATCGACCGAACCAAAAGCTTCTGCAAGAGTATCTTCAGTGAAAAACTGTTTTACTTTTTCTTTCAAGGCTGAAACCGAAACCGTACGAAACCGATCATTCTCCTGAAAAGCGATTAATTCATCGTTCAGCCAGCGGTTATCCACGTCCGTTTCGGCACAACCTTCGAACAGCAGCGGAATACCAATTACCGGGACTGCTGAACGCGAAACCGGTTCGAACGACTTTTGAAGTACCGACATACACGTGACTCCAATCACTGCATCAATCGATCCGTCCTGAACCAAACTAACGGCCACTGTTGTTCCTTCAGCCACCAAAGTGGCATAACCCAGCGACTCGGCTTTTTGCAGAATAGAATCAATCTGGCAACTTTGGCAACCGGCACATATTAGCCCAAGCTGATCAATCACCGCATTGCAATTGCTTTTGTCCTTCAGGCATTGAGGAAGCAGAAGAAGCCTTCGGTTATATGGCGTGGCAGCTACGACGGGCCGCCATATCTCGTTTCCGCATACAACCATGGCAAATTCTGTGAAGCAGGTGTCGGTACTGGTTCGTCGGATTACCTCATCGGCAAGCTGACTAATCAACAAAAAATTACCGGGAGGTAGTATCCCCCGTTCGGCAACCAGTTCACGGGCTGCTTTCCTCAACCGGTTGCGCGTCAAAGCCTCTTCCGGAACCTGCAGTATATTTTCTTTTACCTTCATTACCATACTTGAAACTAAAAAGAGAAATGTAATCTCATTGTTAAAAGCTCATCACATTCCGTCCGAAAATAGCTATGTACTCTGATCTTGTTTATCTGCGGACGGATAAAAATATTTTTATAGTGTCCGTTGGCTAAAGCCAAACGGCAATGGATAAGTTCAATGAATAATCAGAGCATTATTCTTTGCCGTCACATTCATGTGACGGACCATAACACAATAAGACATTGGGCTTCAGCCCAGATTTTATGATCATCCATATGCTCCCAGACCAAAGAATGCACGTCGCTTGGCAAACCGGTATATCCGGCTTTTCTCCGGAATCACTTCGCACGAACCATGGCTGTTGGTTTCAGGAGCAAGCCGTAAACGATCCAATTCTCCTTTTCGGCCGGAAGTATTTTGTGCGTCGTGTTTTTGTATAAATCCCGCCAGCCATTTCGGATCTTCCATCACCACGCAGCCCTTGGTTTTTTGCCGAATTTGTGTCCTGAAATCGCTCAGAAATCCGGACTCGGCATACAACCGATCCAATGGCTTTTCATCGACATGATCGGCAGCAAACTGAATGACCGGACATGGTTCAACAAAACCTGATGCGTTAATATGATGGCTAAGTCCTTCAGCTGCCGGGCACATGCCGTTTCCATCGGCATCCCAATATGTGTCAATGATGGCAATGCTGTATTTCATACGGGCATCAACCATGTGCTGGCGAAGTTGCCTGATTTCATCAGAACTGAGCGCCAGTTCATAATTTGGGCGCTCTCCAACCGGCCGGTAAATGTAGTACCACAAATAGGCAACTCCTTTGTCAATAAGAGATTGTATGAATTTAGCTGACATAGCCATTTTCAGGTTCGACTTGCAAACGCTGATGGCAACCCCGGTAATCAAACCGGCTTGTATACAATTATCGATGGCCACATTGGCCGATTGAAATACATTCTTTCCGCCACGACGAATATCAGCCACCACTTCATCGCCTTCGAAACTGATCAGCGGAGTCACATTTGCGCACTGACGAAGCGTTTCGGCCACTTCAGGAGTAATCAACGTTCCATTGGTAAACAGCTGAAAATAGCAATCCGTATGCCTTTTAAATATCTCCGGAAGCGGTTTGTAAAGTAATGGCTCTCCACCTAAAATTCCAAAAAAATAGGAGCCGGCCTTTTTTGTTTCGTCAATGATCCTATTGAGTTGTTCAGGTTTCAAACGGCTGTTTTTCTCCTTGCCCATCACCCAGCAACCCTGACAATTCAGGTTGCAATCGTCGGTGACCGAAATGAAATTAAACGCCGGGAAAAACTCACCTTTCTTTTGCCGTTTCTGAAACCGCGCAAACGACATGGAGCCTTTGATGCCCATGTTGACAACAAATTTGTACAAACATTTTTTGTCGCTTCGGATCAGTACATTTTTGAGTAGTCCCATTTATCAGTTCAAGGTTTCAAATTTCAAGTTTCAAGAAAGTATCTTCTTTCCATAAGTCTTCCTTTAGGCTATTTTTAAGTCCCCTCTTTTGGAGGGGATTTAGGGGAGGCTAATTCAGCCAGCGCTTTCTGCCGTTCGGCCTCTGCCTGTTCAATTAATCCTGCCCTGAAAATATTCCTACGCAAAGCCGAACGTTGGTTAAGCGTTGAAATTAAATTCGTATCGGTTGACAATCTTTGAAACGCAGGCTCCGTTCCAAGCCCAGCACCTGCCAGAACACCACTTTCTTTTAAGCGGGGGAAAATAATGGCCGAAGTCGGGCAATTTCGTCCGCAGGCCGGGCAGTTATTTTTGCACGATAGCGGATTCACCACATTCAATTGCTTACCACCAAAGGTATATACGCCAAACAGGCAGAATTTAAAGCACTTTCCGCAATTGGTGCACAGCGATTCGTCGATCACCGGATACCAGGCCGGAACATCCAACCCACTTTCGACCAGGGTTTCGACAGTTTTTCCTTCATTAAAAGAAAAATCATTTCGTAGTTTCGATTCAATTTCAGAAACAGGAAGCTCCCTGAAATTCAAAACTTCCAATCCTGAAAGTTCCAGACCGTTCTGAGCCAGTAAATTTTTGATGGCACGCGGATAACAGGCTACCATAACCTTACGCTCATATTTCTGATCAATCGCCTGGATAAAATCCTTGCGGTTCAGCACAATACCGCAGAAATCATCCAACTGAAAAAGGTCAGTTTCGAGATTTTCAAGCATCAGCCTGATTTGTTCCTGTTTGTCCGGAGAGATTATGCCTGCGCCACATTTGCAGAAGAGAATACACGATTTACCCATAAAATTATGCCGATTTAGGAATTGAGGATAAATAAACCAAAAATACAAACGACAGAAAAGCGGAATAGCTTATAAAATGATCACATTAACAAAAATTAGAGAATACGACTGAATTTATTCAGCTTGCAGAATAATATGAAAGCAATTTCGGAATTGATTATCTTCGTTTAGAAAACCAAAAATCCAATTCGATGGATCAAATCAAACTAACTGAAATGCCCAACATCGGCAGAGTGGTTGCCGAAAAGCTTTGTCAAGCGGGTATTACCACTCCGGAAGAATTGAAAGCAATTGGTACTGAACAAGCTTTCATTCGATTACAAACCATCGACGAAACTGCCTGCCTGAGCATGCTTCAGGCACTGGAAGGTGCCATTCAGGGAATTCGCTGGCACAATTTGCCTAAAGAGCGAAAAGAAGAATTGAAGGAATTTATGCGGATGAGAAGGATATGAAAGTCATTAGTGGTCAATAATTTCATGTCATTAATAGTCAAAAGCTACGCAAACAATACAGTTCTTTAATGACTATAAATGACTTATTAACTATTAATGACAAGTTCAACCTGAATTTTTATGTCGGAGGATGAAGCCTTTTCTGAAACCATACCCGAACTTTTTGCATTTTGTCCAGTTGCCCGGCTGGAACATGACGTTTGCATGTTGAACGCTCCTCGCTTTCTTCTGGTGCTCCCCAGCGGATTTCGGCTCCATCGTTCGGATTGTAAGCCATTTCGAACGCTTCCTTTCTTTTCAGAATTTCTGAAATGGTAAGAGTTTGTTTACTGCCATTGGAACGGGTATATGAGATTGATAGATCATTCGTCTTTTTTGCCAATAGAGCTTCCAAATTCTTTTTAACATGTTCCGGAGATTGGAGCATAGGCAAATTAAAGTCTTCGGGCGAACTAACGATTCGATTCGGAAAATCCTGAACTGCATCCATTGCAATCAGAAGACGAAGATCGCGATTTGGAGTTGAAAAATCTTCCCACTGACCACCAGCCTGAAAAACTCCGGAAGTTCCACCCGGCATTGGAATTACCGTGCCCGGATGGGATTTCATATATTCTTCGCCGGTACTAACCGAATTTACTCTCACGTTTAGTTGTTCATTCAAGGCATTGATCAAATCGAGCATGGCCATCTCCGGGTCCATCGGTTTCGGATTAATAACCCGCTCCATGGTATGATAGAATTTACCGCTTTCCATTCCCTTTTGCTGAAGCGAAAAAGGAACCAATCCTGAATTTGCATTGATCTCATCCGATTTTAACAGACGAAGCTTGCCATCTTTCAGTACAATTGGGCGAAATGCTTTAAATCCAGGCTCTCCGATTACTTCGGTCTGATTCGTGTTAAATAAAAAATTCCCTTTCCAGAACCGTTTGATCGCAACTGTTTTGTCTGGTTGCGCATCAACAGCCAGAAGAACTCCGGGACTGTCACTGGTTTGCTGGATGCTTCGAACAAGAATTAAGGTATGACCATACGGATCGGCAAATACAACTCCCGGGCGTAAGGCTTCGCGGGTGAGTGGAACAGGATAATAATCTGCACTTTCGTCGGTAAAAGCTGTCCGGGCAGTTCCCGAATGAACGCCATTCATGACCATTCGCGCGAAAGCATTGAATTTTTGTGTCGGACTCGTTCTGGAAATGATCGTCTCGTTGGTGATCCACCTTCCTGTTCTGGGAGCCTTGCCCAGATAACCTCGATCACATTCGTGATAGCCAAACGGAAGCCCAAGTTTCCAGGAGAAATAGGCCCGCAGATAAAACGGATTATCGGCACAATCAGGTTCCATCAGCACTTTGTTTTTTCCGGAAGCATCATCCTCGCCCAACGAAAAATGATCGTATAAAAAATTATTGTCTCTGTTCTCCGTTGTTTCGTTCAAGGCTTTCCACGATGCACTTTCATTCGAATTCTGGAACAAAGCATTGATCCAGGCTGAATAAAGTGCTTCTGTTTTGCTGTCCCAACCTTGTTTGGTATTCCAGACCGAATTCGAGGAATGCGGAACTGGCTTATCAGACACTGAAAAATCAAGGCTAACATTCCCCTCTGAAACAGAAACATGATATTTTCCCTCTGTACCGGCCTTGAATTCATCAATACGCCAGAAAGGCAATCCTTCGCCGCTTCGGCTTTTCTCCGGTTTGATTTTTCCGGAAGGACTGTTCACCTTGATTTCTGCTTTCCGAATGTCTTTTCCTCCTGTTACCATGACTCGGAACATTTGCCCAGTGCGCGGATTTTCAGGCGAAACCAGCAAGGCAACAACTGCTTTTGCATCGACATTGCCGTTCACTTCTTCAGGTATTTCGG
The DNA here is from genome assembly GCA_037143155.1 of Bacteroidia bacterium. GTDB lineage: Bacteria > Bacteroidota > Bacteroidia > Bacteroidales > Prolixibacteraceae > Aquipluma. The sequence continues at coordinate 12,029 of JBAWZG010000002.1, read as the reverse complement.
CGACAGGTTTTGAGATCGCCTGATTCTTTTCAACTCCGGAACGATTACTACAGGAGAGAATTCCTAAAAAAAATACTGCTATACAGAACTGCTTCAGCGGAAAACAAACATTGATTCGGGTCATGCTATTTTTACTTTCATTTTGAGTTTCAAAGATAAACGGAAAACGGATAATCCTGTATCTAATTTTCATTCCAAGTCATGAATCAACCTTAACAATGCTCTGTTTCAGTAGAATTCAATGTTGTCTTTGTGTTAAAACAAGTCAACTTTTCGTTTCAAAAAGAAACACACTGCGTTTGATAAGAAAATTAAACTACTTTTGCGCCAAGATTTTAGGGGTCGGATATTTTCCTTTTTTGCCTGGTTCAGGACTGGAGCATCTACCCGTCTCCTTCCATTGGCAAGGATCAGCGTTTTGCTGATTCACAATTTTAAAGGATAATTATGACATTTGAAGAAACCGGTCTCAAACCGGAAATTTTGAAGGCGATCGCTGAAATGGGGTTCGTAAACCCTACGCCTATTCAGGAAGTAACCATTTCTCACCTGATTTCATCAACACAGGATTTAGTAGCTTTAGCACAAACCGGAACAGGTAAAACTGCCGCATTTGGACTACCCGTGATCAACAACATCTCGATGCAAGTCAAAGAGATACAGTCGCTCATTCTTTGCCCAACCCGCGAGTTGTGTCTGCAAATCACACGCGACCTTGACAAGTATTCAGCTTATATTCCCGGCTTTAAAAGCATCGCCGTTTATGGAGGTGCTGACATTACCAAACAAATCAGGGAATTAAAATCAGGAGGACAAATCGTTGTTGGAACTCCCGGACGTGTTCACGATTTAATTCGTAGGAAAATCCTCAATATTTCTGCCATTCGCTGGCTGATTCTCGATGAAGCGGACGAAATGCTCACCATGGGTTTCAAAGAAGAACTTGACGCCATTTTATCGACCACTCCGGCCGAGAAACAAACTTTGTTGTTCTCTGCAACTATGCCTTTGGGAATTTCTGAAATTAAATCGAAATACCTGAATAATGCGCTGGAGATGTCGGTTGGAAAACGCAATGCCGGTGCCGAAAACGTAGAGCACCATTACTATGTGGTTCATGCCAAAGATAAATATGCAACGCTGAAACGTATTGCAGACAATTACCCTGACTGTTATGCCATTGTTTTCTGCCGTACCCGTATGGAAACCCGAGAGGTTGCCGAACAGTTCATGGCCGACGGATACAATGCCGACGCTTTGCACGGCGATCTTTCGCAGGCTCAGCGCGACCAGGTCATGGGCCGTTTCCGTGCAAAACAAATTCAAATGCTGGTAGCAACTGATGTTGCTGCACGAGGACTGGACGTGACTGAATTGAGTCACGTGATCAACTATTCGATGCCCGACGATCCGGAAATTTATATTCACCGGAGCGGCCGTACTGGAAGGGCCGGCAAAAACGGTATTTCGGTTACCATTGTGCACATGAAGGAAACCGGTCGTCTGAAACAAATTGAAAAACTTTCGCGCAAGAAATTCGAACGTAAAATGGTTCCGGGTGGTGACGAAATTGTTGAAAAACAATTGTTTCACCTGATTGACCGGGTAAAGAACGTTGACATCAGCAGTGGTCAGGTCGAAAAATACCTCCCACAGATTCTGGCTCAGTTTGATGGCATGAGCCATAGCGATATTGTGAAACACTTTGTGTCTCTCGAATTTAATGAACTGCTCGACTACTATAAAAACGCCCGTGATCTGAATATCAGGGCTGAAGTTCCACGCGATTCATTCACACGTAACGATCGTGGAAGTGATCGTGGCGGCGACCGTGGTGGTGACCGTTTGAAATTTACCAAACTGTTTATCAATGCCGGAAAAAAACAAAATCTGAATGCATCCGGATTGATCGGAATGATCAACGAATTCTCAGGCCGGCGGAACATTGAAATCGGTAAAATTGACATTCAGCGGAAATTTTCGTTTTTTGAGATTGACAGCAATTACGAACGCGATCTGGTTAATGCATTGAACAATGTAGCTATTGAAGGCCATGTCATCAACATTGGCCGCGTTGAATCAACTGCAGGACAGGAAGCAAACAGCGAAAGCGGATCGTACCGGAGTGAAGGACGCGGCGGTGGTGGATTTGGCGGCGGATATGGCGGCGGAAACCGTGATGGTCGCCGTGAAGGCGGATTCAACGACCGTGGCGATCGTCCAAGACGCAGAAGAAACTAAACAGTCCATTGGAACTAAATTATAAATCCCGAATTTCAGGTTAGTTTAACTTGAGATTCGGGATTTTTCATCAGTAATATCATTCACCTTCATGTGCAACTTATTTCCTATAAACGAGACGCCTGAAGCGGAATTATTTTCCTTTTATTCTATTCTTTAGATCCATTTGTTCGTGCAGAATTCTTGTAATTTCCACTTCGTTTTCGTCAATCTTCCTGTAAAAGATGATATGGCGACCTGCTTTAAACCCCAATAAGTTTTCCGCAACTCCTGAATAACTTTTGCCTGATTCAGGGGAATTGGCAACTTCCATGCAATTTTCCAGAAGCATTTGGTAGTATGTGTCTGCTTGATTTTCAGACCAATTATCAAATGTGTAATCCCAAATATTACTTATATCATCAACTGCTTTATTGGTAAATTTATACCTGGCCATTCAATTTCCTTTTAGCCTTTAGTTTTTCTAAATGCAACTCAGGGTTAAAATCGGATGCAATTCCGCTTTTTATCCCTTCCTGAATGGCCTCCCGTAAAGCAATAATCCTGTTTTCGTCTTCTTCTAAAAGTCGTAAACCTGCCCGGATGACTTCACTTGCATTTTTATATCTTCCGGCAGATATACTATTTTGAATAAAATCATCAAAATAGTTTCCTATTGATATTGAAGTGTTTCTACTCATGATTCATTAATTTTTTATCAAAGTTACCAATATTTGGTACAACCAACAAGATGCGTATCGTTTTTTTCAATCTCACAGTTCATCACGCAACTACAATCAGCGTGGTTTAAGTGATGGTCGCAAGGAAGGCGGATTCAACGACCGTGGCGATCGCCCAAGACGCAGAAGAAACTAAACAGTCCATTGGCACTAAAATATAAATCCCGAATTTCAGGTTAATTCAACTTGAGATTCGGGATTTTTTGGTTTACAGTTTCAACCTCTTTATAAATTCAGCAATATCGAAGTTGAGGTTTATTTTTGGCAACCTGAATTTGCCTCCCGGCTGAACTTTCGAAACCGAATAAATCTCGTTGATGATGGTTCTGTATTGGCTGTCCACATAATTTCGTTTGAGTTTCAGCGTTGGTGATAACTCTCCGGTCTGCGGGGTCCATTCGTCACAAACTAAGCGAAATCGCTTGATTTCCTCGTGTTCGCCCAATGATTTATTGATACCAGCAACTTCCCGCTGGAATTGTGCCAGAACTTCCGTTTTTTGAATCAGGTCCTGGTTATCGCGAAAGTGAATTTTTCGCTGACTGCACCAGTCATGAAGATACATAAAATTGGGAGAAATCAATGCACTGGCAAACTTTTCTCCTGCACCAATCACCATCACCTGCTCAATAAAATTTGAACCTTTCAGTTTGTTCTCAATCATTTGAGGAGCAATATATTTTCCTGCCGAAAGCTTAAACATTTCCTTTTTCCGGTCGGTAATTTTCAGGTATTTACCTTCTTCCAGAATGCCGATATCACCCGTATGGAACCATCCTTGTTCATCAATTACTTCGGCTGTCAGATCGGGAGCTTTGAAGTAACCCGGCATTATTCCGGGACCTTTCACCATTATTTCGCCATCGTCTCCGAACTTCAATTCAATGTTATCCAAAACGGCTCCAACAGTGCCAATTTTCATTTCACGCGTTGCAGGATTATTCACTGCAATAACCGGCGAAGTTTCAGTCAGGCCGTACCCTTCGAGATTGAGCATTCCAGCCATTCCCAAAACCCGGGCAATTCGTGGTTGTAAGGCAGCTCCGCCACAAACAACGTAAACGATGTTTCCTCCAAGCGCATCACGCCATTTGGAGTATATCAATTTATCTGCCAGTCTGATCCGAAGTTTCAGAAATAAATTGTATTGTTTGTTGTATTCAAAATGCCTCGTCAGTTTAAGTGCCCAGAAATATATTACTTTTTTGATTCCTTTCAGTTCTTTGCCTTTTGACACAAATCCATCGTAAATCCGTTCGAGCAAGCGAGGTACAGCACAGAACATGTGCGGCTTGATTTCCTTGAGTGCCGTAACAATCTGACCCAGATTCCCAACGTAATATATACCCATTCCTTTGTACTGAAAATGGTAATTTACACTTCGTTCCAATACATGGCAAAGCGGCAGGAAACTGAGGGCATGATGGTCCTTCCCCAGATAGTGCATTTTTGAATGAGCGATAAAATTCGACACCAGATTGGTATGTGTGAGCATCACACCTTTTGGAACGCCTGTTGTTCCTGAAGTATAAATTATTGTAGCCAGATCGTCCGGATTAATCGACTCTTTTATCCGTTCAAGTTGATCCTTGAATTTATTCTGATTGATTTTCCCCAATTCCAGAATTTCCACAAAGTTATGTGCGTCCTCAACTTCTTCAAATGTGTAAACGGTCTTGATTTCTGGCAAACGGGCCGCAATGGGACTTAACTTTTCGTAGAGTTTCTTGTCGCCAACAATCAACAGGTGTATTTCGGCATGCTCGAGAATATAGCTGTACTCTTCGTCGCTAATGGTAGGATAAATCGGCACATGAACCATTCCGGTCATGGCCAAACCCATATCTGCAAAATTCCATTCCGGACGATTGGTGGTAACCGTGGCAACTTTGTCACCTTTTTTCAGGCCCAAAGCCATTAAACCCATCGCGAACTCATGCGATTTCTGAACGTATTGCTCAGTGCTGTAAACATACCAGTCTTTGCTGTCTTTACCGCCCAATGCATCTTTTCGGGGATAATCCTCAAGGATTCGATCCAGAATATCAAAGGTTCTTTTCACTTCGGTTGCCATAGTCTTCAGGTTAGTTAATTAACAAGACGTTAAATACTAAATCATTTGCGACTTTGCAAGTATAACGAAAATGAAAATTAGTCGATATTCAGTGTTTTGAATTTTCATTAATGATCAAAACACTGAATATCAACATATTTATATCAAATTAAGGAAAGTATAAAAAAAGAAAGAAGTTTCAAACTATGTTTAGTTTTCAATTTTCAGATTCTTTTGTTTGAAATTTGAAATAACAAGCAGAACCACAATTACACCAATGACCACAAAAGCCGACCAATGAACCGAATCGATTGATCCGCGGCCATAAGAATGAAGTCCGCTGAGGTAATAATTAACCCCGAAATAGGTCATTACCACCGATGAATATCCAACTACCGAAGCTACGGTATAGTTGTAAATGCCTTTCAATCCGGGAATCATCCGCATGTGAGCGATAAACGAATAGATCACCACCGTGATTAGTGCCCAGGTTTCTTTCGAATCCCAGCCCCAGTATCGTCCCCAACTTTCATTGGCCCAGACGCCACCAAGAAAAGTTCCAATCGTCAGCATGTATAATCCGATGGTAACCGACATTTCGCTGATGGTGGTAAGCTGAAGAATAAAAGCCTTGACATTCTGCTCATTCCGGGCATTGACAATGCAGTAGAAAATCAAGTTCACCAGACCAAGAATGGCACTCAATCCAAGAAAACCATAGCTTGCTGTTATATCGGCAACATGGATCATCAGCCAGTACGAATTCAAAACCGGTACCAATTGCGTTATTTCCGGGTTCATCCAGTTCAGGTGGGCTACAAACAATATAATTCCTGAAAGAATTGCCGCAGTTCCAATAACCATCGGGTATTTACGGCCAAAAACAACTCCTGCCAACATAGTAGCCCAAGCTACATAGACCATCGATTCATAGCCATTCGACCAGGGCGCATGCCCCGCAATGTACCATCTGAAAGCCAAACCCACGGTGTGAAGTAAAAATCCAATACTGATTAATGCAGTAAATGCATATCGGACATTTCTACTCATTATTTTTTGCCTGAAAACATTAACAAACAGTACAATCAGCAGCACAAATCCAAGCAATAAGTAGAAAGGGAATACACGTTTAAACGGATTCAGGGAATTATAAAATATTTCGAAGTTCTTTTTTGAATCAGAAGCAAGATAGCTTCCGGCATTTTTAGCCTGATATGCAGCAATACTGGAAAATATTTGCTGACCATTAATTCCGCCCTGACCAGTCAGCGATTCCCTGAGTAATTGGAAGCCACGGTTAATAAATAACGAATCGGCTTTTGCCAAACCGACCGGAGCACTACCGGCGGCGAGCCATTTGTCTGCTTTTGCTGGTCCGGGAAATACAGTAAACATATCACCATTCATCACCATGAAACAAATATTTACCCGTTCATCGAGATTAATTATGTCTTTCTCTATGGCATTCCTCATAGCAGGCATTTTTGCAAATGCCGTCTTAACCTGGTCCACAAGTTTGTAAACTCCTTTTTCATCGAAAAATGAGGTCAGCGGAACACGACTTTCAGTAACACCCAAAACCTTCTTCAACTGATCACCCGAAATTTGTACCAATGGAACATTTCTCCAAAGTTCAGGATACAAATACAATCCAAGCATCACTTCTTCAGGCGAACGTCCTTCAAAAGTGGACTGGCGGCTGACCTTGCGAAGTATTTCAGAAGCCAATGTAGAAACCGGCTCTATCCGTTCTTCAGAACCCTGAATCCATAAATGCGAAAAGTCATCAACCAGTGCCTGATCCATTTTTGGTATTGCAGCCAGTTCCGAACTCTCTGCTTTGGCTGTTCCAACACCCATTGCAACGAAAATTAAGACTGCCATTCCTGCAGGTTTCGAAATCTGTTGAAGGCGCCTGACGAGAAGTTGGAACCGGGAATTTTTACTGAACAAAGCCAGAACAAAACCGAGCGCCAGAAGTAAGTAACCGAGGTAGGTCACATCGGTACCAAGTTCATCAGCGTTTACCGAAAGTACAGTTCCACCTTCATCCTGATCGTAGGAAGACTGGAAGAATTTATATCCACGGTAATCGAGTGTATTATTCATAAAAACCCTGACATTTCGGGTCACATTGTTTTCCTTGTCAGTAAGGACCAGTTCACTGGCATACGAAGCCGGACTTTCTGATCCGGGATATTTTTCCAGTTGGAAATCGGTAAGTTTCAACGAAAATGGTAAATAAATCGGATCGGGTCCATAGGTAAATTCAAGACCTGAATTACCAACAACAGCCATTGTTGGTTCTCCTTGTACTCCATGACGGCCCAGTACATTTACAACCTGACTTTTTGAACCATCGTTAACTTCCAGCATAACTGCATCTTCAGTTGCATTTCCTGATTCATCATGTGCCACCGTCATAGCGCCATGGGTGAAGAAGTTTTTAATCACAACCAGATACCCGTCAAATGCATACAATTGCTTCATCTTAACCGGAATTGTATCATTAGCTTGAATCACCTGGGTTGCACCGCCACCCATCGAACGGATATCAATCGGACGGTCAGCAACAAGGAACAGATTTTCTCCCTTGTTAAAGAACTGAACATTTGCGCCCGGCATTTCATAGGCAACTACTATATTCCCCAGTTTGAGGTTATGGCCTTTCGAAAACACAAAGCTTTCTCTTCCCTGACCTTCTGAAATAACAAAATCAATCATTTCAGGACCTGTAGGATCTTCAACCACTTTCCGGACAGCATTCTTGATAAAACCTACTGATTTAACCTGAATCGAACGTCCGTCAACCACGATTTTTTCATTGAACTTCTTGTATGAAAGTTCAGAGAAAAGCACGGATGCACTCACCACTTCTTTGCCACTTTTGATAGTCAGGTAGTCTTCAGAAGAAAGTATGAAATCGGAAGATTGTCCTTCACGGATATGCATGATACCTTCGAAACTAATATATCTGGTAATTCCTGCACCAATCAGAATGATAATAAAAGCAATATGGAAAAGCCCGACTGCAATTCGCTGGCGGGTGTACATTTTATGCCTAACAAAATTGACAAGCAGATTTGTTCCCAGTAAAATCAGAACTATTTCAAACCAAAAAGAATTATAAATCAGTCCTTTTGCAGCTTCTGTTCCATAACTGCTTTCAACAAAAGTGGCAATGGCCATCGAAGCCGCCATAACCAGCAACATAAACCCCATAAACGGGAAAGAAAAAAGGAAATTAAGTAGTTTTTTCATGGGTTGTATCATTGAGTTAATAAATTAAATATGAGCACTTTTGATAAAACATTCCCCGCACCAACAAGATCACTCTCACAAACTCAGCGAGGCACTATTTATAGCTAAAATGTTTTATAAAGCACTCCATTTTGGGTTTCTATAAATTTCGGAATAAAACAAACTTGCTATATAACATCAGAAAGTATCATTCTGTTGTCTGATTTGCATAAATATTTTCTAAAAATAGAAATTAAGATGGTATTTTCCTTTTATTAAATATTTTACTAACCTATTACTAAACGACAGGTCCAAACCGTCCGTCTGTAAAAAACTTATTTCCTGAGATTTAAACTACCCCACTGCCCCATCTGGGCGACAATCCAGCCTATGCGTTCCTGAACGTATGGACCGGGGGGATTTGCGCTGTATTTGAGTGGGTTTGGCAAAATAGCTGCTATGGCTGCAGCCTGCTGTCGGGATAGATTTTTCGCACTGGTATTCCAATAATAATTTGCAGCGGCTTCCGCGCCATAAATACCATTGCCCATTTCGATGCTGTTCAGGTAAACTTCCATGATGCGCTCCTTGCTCCAAAAGAATTCAATCAGTACCGTAAAATAAACCTCGAATCCTTTGCGAATCCAGCTTCTGCCAGGCCAGAGAAATACATTCTTTGCTGTTTGCTGCGAAATAGTACTGGCACCCCGCACCCGTTTGGCACCTCTTTTTGCCGCATCTACCGACCTTTGAATTGCTTCCAAGTCAAATCCTGAATGATTCAGGAAATTCTGATCTTCGCTGCAAACGACCGCCAAAGGAAGGTTTTTGGAAATTTCATCAATCGAAACCCAGTCGTGTTTTAGTCGCAGTTCATCAGATGAAAATACCTGTTCAACACATCGGATCAACATGAGCGGTGTGACAGGTACAGGAACAAACCTGAAAATCACCACCGAAACAATGGATAATCCGAAAAACCAAAGTGCGACTTTCCAAATAAAACCAAATATCTTTTTGACCATAAAACCTTAATGTTTTGGGAAAATAAAATACAAAACAAAACTACAAAAAATTGTGGGCTGCCTTGAATTGAAAAAAACGATCAAAGCTGCCTCTAAAGTTTAAATTCAGATAGGAAGGATTTTGATAAATTGTTTTCAGGGTTCGCCTGGTTTTGGAGGTCAGGATAATATGACTATGTTTATGCAGTACAATCCTAAACCATTTATGAAAACGATAATAACTACAATTTCTATTTTGCTCCTGCTTTTTGCAGAATTTTTGGCATCTCAGAGAAAAAAGACTCAGCTAAAATTTCGGCGATAAAAATTCTTCTATCTGACAATAAAATTTAATAAAAATATGAAATCAATAATCTCCCATATTGTTGTTCTGCTAAGTATGGTATTGTTTACCAATTTAGTCCATGCACAAGCTCCTGAAGGGTTTACCTGGCAGGCCGTTAACCCGGCTAATTTTGGAGATGGAGTCAACCATTTTACTATCAAGGCAGCTTCATATGGCTCGGGCGGTGAAGTTGAACTTCGTCTCGATAAACCGGATGGAGATCTTATCGGTCGGGTTTACTTTCATCATACCGGAAAATCGAATAAATTCCCGGGGAAGTCAGTCAATTTTATGGACTACGACTGCGAACTTATGCAAACAGTTAGCGGAAACCATCAGGTGTATATGAATTTTTTGGACTATTCCGAACCCGTAAAAGGAGGAGTTTTGGCAATAGGCGAATTCAGATTCTACAAAATTGCAAACACTGTCGCCACCCAAAACCGCCTTCATGTTTATCCTCCTGTACCAGGACTTGATCCTTCACCCTATTATGAGTTTCGTGTGCAGAAATTAAGCGAACTTAATTCTGCTAATCTGGCCGATGTTACCAACTGGGAAACTCCATTCGCCTGGTTTACCAAGTCGCCCTTGAAAAATACTGATCCAGGTTATGGCTATGCAAGTTATATAGGAGGATGGAGCCATACCTACACCAATTTCGAACTGGATCCGAACACACCTATCGTGGTTAAAATATCGCGTAAAGCAGTTACAGGCGACGATGCTCCTTTTGGACCAATCAAGTTGGCGGCGGTTCATCCGGCCGATAAAATAGACTCTTACAAAATTATCAATGGCGAGGTATACATCACTATGAGCAAACCAGCCATGGTTACAGTTGATATTGACGGACAATTGGATACGCGAAACGCACCCAGAGCCAGAGATGGATGGGATGCTTCAGCCTTTCCTTATACGACCCGAAAACTTGGCTGCCACGCGGTTTCCATTTTTGCAAATCCATTTATTGAAGACAAACCCAATCCAAATGGTGCAGGCGTTTTGGTGATTAAGGCAGGAGCACCAATACCGGCAAACATCAACCAACTCAATTGGACTACCCTCTATTTTGAACCGGGTGTTCATAAATTATCGGCAGATTTAAACGACAAAGGCGAACTTGTTGAAAGAAGATGGAAGCCTGAAGATGTGATTACCTTGAAAAGTAACAAAACAATTTATATTCCGGGGGATGCCATCGTTTATGGCAATTTTACCGATTATGACAGAACTTCCGGTACCAGTGAAAATATCCGGATTTATGGATATGGAACAATTTCAGGTTCAAAAATACTTTTCTGGACGGCCTGGACAGATTATCCCAACAGTGAATACCCAAATGCTCAATTTCACGAGGCAGTGTCAGTACGAAACGCTAAAAATGTCAGGTATGAAGGAATAACGGTTGCCGATCCGGCTAACCACACCCTCAAAATCAGCGGAGATCTTAATCAGTTTTACACCCCGAATGTAATCAAATGGGCCAAAGTTATTGCTTGGCGACCAAATTCGGATGCAACTTCATTAGATGGCCATACTACACTGGAAGACTGTTTTTTTCGGACACAGGACGACGGACATTATATAGGTGGCGCGGTTACCATGCGTCGCATTGTTTTTTGGCACGATGTGAATGGAGCTACTTTCAGGGGTGATTTTACGACGCAGCGCTTCGATGCAAATAATGCCTCGAATGTACCAAAGGAAATTCTTATCGAGGATATTGACATTATTTATGCACGTGGAGTATTTGGATTTGGTACTAATCTTGATTTTTCAATTATCGGGGGCAAAGGTGGCGGAAACAAGATGCTAAAGGATGGAATTGAAAATACCGGCCAGATGGTGCATTTCAGGAATATCAATATTTCTGATCCCAAACCGGTTAGGCATTTGTTCGGATTTTTGGCAGATGCAAACAATTCAGGAGATTTGGCCGGTATGCGTTTCGAAAATGTAAATTATGCATCGAAGCAAACTTTTGGATGGAAGAATGGCGGAATTCTTGGAACAGCCAGTTCTGCATTCCGGAATTTCGTTTTTGATAATGTTACCATTGCCGGAAAAAATGTTGATGCGGCCTATCTCAGCAATGATGCCAACCTAAAAACCAACGAATTTCTGTATGACATGACCTACCGGATTGACTATAAAATCCCATCAACCGAATATACCCTGGTGACAACCGTAACCAACGGATCGATTCAAGTATCAACAGATCAGGCTACTCCAGGCAAAGCATCTGTTACGGCAGTTCCAATTAATGGGTTCAAATTCAGTGAATGGAGTGGAAACCTGAGCGGAACAGAAAACGCAGCAACAATTACGATGGATGGGAACAAAGGAATTACCGCCAATTTTAGCCCTGTATTCTATACCATTTCGAAAACAGCTGAAAATGGCACCATTATTCTTGATCCCGC
>JBAWZG010000001.1:0-69425 GCA_037143155.1 Bacteroidia bacterium | reverse complement strand
ATGCTGCGGATAGCCGCGTTGTTTAGATCTTCCAAAAAGCCAATGCTGCCTTTTATTCCGGAATGTTTTCGTTTCAGGGGACCTTCAGCGGAAATCTGGTATAAAAGGATATGGTCGGTATCATTATCAAAAATGAACGATAGAGTCTGTACGGATGGATTGCTCATTTCTTTGGTAAACAATGGATTAAAGAATAGTTGACGAACGTTTTTTCTGTTTCCGGAAATCGCGTTGTGTTTTCCAAAGATATTGAACTGAGCCGTATTTTCTTGTTTTGTTCATAAAGATTTCATCCAGTTGGATGAATTGCATGGTTGCTGTATCGATGTGGACGTGCAAATGTTTAATTATTATCTTTGGTTGAATAATTTAAATTGGAAATGCTTAAAAAAATGATTTTCTCCAGACGCCAATTCCATGGATTCATTGGTATTGTAGCCGTATCCTTGTTGATTTCCATGAGTTTGATGGCAAAAGGCATAAAAAGACCAGTGGTTCGCTTTGGTTTGATTACAGATGTCCATTATGCCGATCGGGAGACTGCCCGGGAGCGCTTTTATAGCCAATCGCTCGGAAAGTTGAATGAGTTCATTTCCCGGATGAATCAGGAAAAAGTTGACTTTGTTGTTGAGTTGGGGGATTTTAAAGATGAAGATGTGATTCCTGACGAAGCCAAAACCTTGAAATATTTGACGGATATTGAATCGGTTTTTCATCAGTTTAACGGGCCGACTTATCATGTGCTTGGAAACCATGACATGGATGGGATAACCAAAACCCAATTTCTGGAAAGGGTTGAGAATACCGGAATTCCGAAGGACAAAAATTATTATTCATTCAACCGTAAAGGAGTCCATTTTATCGTATTAGACGGCAATTTCACCAGAGATGGGAAAGACTATAATCAGGATAGCTTTCGTGGAGCGGAATCCTGGATACCTGTAGATCAGGTCAATTGGCTAAAGGAAGACCTGGAAACGAACCAGCTTCCGGCAATAGTTTTCATTCACCAGTTGCTTGGCGATTCAAAAGGAATGAAAAAAAGTGCTCAAAATGCGCCTGAGGTCCGGAAAATTCTTGAACAATCAGGAAAAGTCCTATGCGTATTTGAAGGACACGTTAACTCCGAAAGACATTCCCTGATCAAACACATTCATTATTATTCGTTTATTTCGGCGGTTGAAGGCAACGGTGCCAAAAACAATAGCTATGTGATTGTGGATGTGTCTAAAAAGGGAAATATTCTGGTTCACGGATACCGGAGGGCTACGGATCAAAAATTGGAAATCAAAAAATAAGAACCCATGAAGAAAAAGCTGGTCATTCTTTCAGGAGCAGGCATGAGTCAGGAAAGTGGTATCCGAACTTTTCGCGATATGGGCGGGTTGTGGGAAGAATATGATGTGAGCGAAGTGGCGACTCCTGAAGCCTGGGCCCGAAATCCGGAATTGGTCATGCGTTTTTACAACGACCGGCGTAAGCAATTATATGAATCTGAACCGAATGCGGGTCATCGCGGTCTGGTAGATCTGGAAAAGGATTTTGAGGTTCAAATTATCACCCAAAACATAGATGATTTGCACGAAAAGGCTGGGAGTTCATCGGTTCTGCATTTGCATGGAGAATTGAAAAAGGCACGCAGTTCGGTTGATGAATCGCTGATTTACGACATGGATGGCTGGGAACTGAAATTTGGCCAGTTGTGTGCCAAAGGCAGCCAGCTCCGGCCACATATCGTCTGGTTTGGCGAAGCTGTTCCGGCTATGGACGAGGCGATTCCAATTGTTCAGAATGCAGATATCCTTGTGGTCATCGGGACTTCCCTGAATGTTTATCCGGCAGCAGGGCTTTTGAATTACACCTCAAAAGAAACCCCGGTTTTTGTGATTGATCCAGAACGTCCTTCAGTAAGTCATCGGAAAGTGGAATATATTCAGGAAAAAGCCGGAAAAGGAGTTCAAATTTTGAAGGAAAAATTAATAGAATTCATATGAAACAAATTTACCTGATTCTGTTTTTGTTGGGAATTTCTACGATGTTGTCCTATTCTCAACGTTTTGAAGGCGGACTGCTTGGCGGTTTGAATGCGTCGCAGGTGGATGGTGATAACTACAGCGGATATCATAAAGCTGGTATGGTGCTTGGCGGATATGCACAGACTAATCTTTCGAGAAATGTTTTTGCTGCTATGGAATTGAAGTTCGCTCAGAAAGGAAGCCGGAATGTGGATTCGCTCGCCACAGACGGCCAGATTAAATACATCATGCGCTTGAACTATGCAGAAATGCCGATCTATCTGGGAATTCGCACAGGCGAAAGAATCTCACTACTTGCTGGAATGTCGGCCGGTTACCTTATTCGTGGTACAGAATTTAACGATTACGGAAAGTTACCTCCTCAAGACCAACATCCGTTCAAAGCATTTGACCTGGAGGCCATGATTGGATTCAGGTTTAAAATGACTGACCGTTTGTTTGTTGATATACGTGGAGCTTATTCGGTGCTGCCGATGCGCCAGACAATACCTGGTCTTAGTTTGTACTATTGGAGAGATAACCAATTCAATAATGTGCTGAATACCACTGTCATTTACCGGATCGATTTCTGATGCTGAACCCCAAAGAAAAAAGAAAAGTGGTATAAATTCTAAACCAGACGATACCGATGAAAACCAAACTAAACCCAATCTTGCTATTGATTTTTCTGATTTTATCCTGTTCTGGTCCGGAGAAAAAGACCGTTGAGAACAATGAAAAAGTCAGCGCAGAAATATCTGAATCACTGAATAAACAACTGCTCGATGTCTGGTACCCGCGAACGATCGATAGCATTTCCGGTGGTTTTCTTAGCGATTTCGATTACAAATGGGACATGAAAGGTCCGCAGAACAAGATGATTGTCACCCAATCGCGCCATATCTGGACCTGTTCGTCGGTTGCAGAATTTTATCCGGAGAAAAAGGCTCATTTCCTGAAAATCGCCAATCATGGATTCCGGTTTCTGAAAGACAAAATGTGGGATCCGAACTTGGGTGGGTTTTACAACCTGGTTGACCGAGAAGGAAATGTTTTGAAATCGGGTAAAACCGACCGGATTATGAAGGATGCCTATGGAAATGCATTTGCCATCTACGGATTGTCGACCTATGCCCGGGTTTCAGGAGATACTACCGCACTTTCACTGGCCAAAAAGGCATTCCTTTGGCTCGACCGGCACAGTTACGATCCACAGTTTGGCGGTTACTTCCAGTTTCTGGAAGCCGATGGTACTCCCTTGAAAAACGGACTGAACGGTGTCCCTCCAAAAGATCAGAACAGTTCTATTCATCTGCTCGAAGCATTAACCGCGTTGTATCAGGTTTGGCCCGATCCGTTGGTGAAAGAGCGTCTGCTGATGATGCTTTACCTGATCCGTGATCAAATAACTCATCCGAAAGGCTACCTGCAATTGTTCCTGAATGCAGATTTGTCGCCGGTTTCGTACCGCGATTCTGCCGAAGTTGTCCGGAAAAAACATTGGCAGAACGATCATATTTCATATGGGCACGATGTTGAAACTGCATTCCTGATGCTCGAAGCTTCGGAAGTTGCCGGTTTAAAAAACGATTCAATTACACTACGGAAAGCAAAAAAAATGGTTGATCATTCCATCGAAACCGGATGGGACCAGGCCGTTGGTGGATTTTACGAAGCTGGTTACTATTTCAGAAATCAGGAAAAAGTGACGATTATTAACGACTCCAAGAACTGGTGGGCACAGGCCGAAGGACTGAATTCATTGTTGATGATGGCTGATCTTTTTCCAGCCGACCCGCATAACTACAAATTGTTATTCCTGAAGCAATGGGATTACATTAAAACCTACCTGATTGATCATGAACATGGCGATTGGTATGCTGGTGGAATTGACAAAGAGCCGGGTCAGAAGCTGGCCATGAAGGCACAAATCTGGAAAGGCAATTACCACAACTCGCGTGCACTGATGAACTGTCTGAAAAGGTTGGATAGCAGATAGATTTCAGTTATCTTTAACTTTCTTAACCAAACAAATAAATGAAACGTTCAACTTCTATCCTGCTTGGAGCTGTTTTCCTGGCAGCCATCAGTTCATGTTCCGATCAGCCCAAGGAAAAGGATGAATGGATTACCGGTGCTGACAAGACCGGTAAAACACGTGATACCCTGATTAACGACCAGCACTACCGGCATTATGGCATGGGTTGGTTTCTGTTGGCAAATGGAATGATTAACCCCGGAAGATATCAGCCTTCAACTATCAGCGAGATTCGCACACCCGGACATGTTCCTGCTCATATTCGCACCGGAGGCTTTGGTTCCAGCGCACATGGCTCATCTGCATCTGAATAATTCCTATGAAACGAATAGAAACTTCACCCCGACCCGATTGGCAGAATACGATTGTTCAGCAAGGGTTTTTATTCAACGAAGGCGGCAACTACTGGAAAGAAAATGCGGCCTATTCCTTTACTGAAGCCGAAATTCTGGAAATCGAAAAAGCGACTTCCGAAATTTTTTCGATGTGCTGCGAGGCAGTTGAATATGTCATTAAACGCGAATGGTACGACCGGTTTTTTATCGACCCGAAATATGCAGAATTGATCCGTTGGTCATGGTTCGAAGATCAGCCGTCACTCTATGGAAGAATGGATTTGTCGTACAACAACGGTTCGATTAAGTTGCTTGAATTTAACGCCGATACGCCCACTTCCTTGCTCGAATCGTCTGTAATTCAATGGTACTGGCTTCAGGATGTAAAACCAAAGGCCGACCAGTTCAATTCCATTCATGAGAAACTTATCGCTCATTACAAGGTGATTCGTGGCTGGATGAAATCGAACCGGATGCATTTCTGTTGCACGGAAGATAGCCTCGAAGATCTGATGACAGTAAAATATATGGAAGATGCAGCCCGGCAGGCCGGATTGGATACCCGGTTTTTATACATGAATCAATTGGGCTTCGATACTCAAAAGCAAGGTTTTACAGATGATCAGTTCGATGAGATTGAAACTATATTTAAACTGTATCCTTACGAATGGATGATGGCTGAAGAATTTGGGCCGGAACTCATCACTACCCGTGAAAAATGCTGGTGGATCGAACCAGCCTGGAAGATGATCCTTTCCAACAAAATGATCCTGACCGTGCTCCACGATCTTTTTCCCCGGTCGCCTTACATTCTTCCCTGCAAAACTACACGTCCCTTGTCAGGTGATTTTGTTGAAAAGCCGATCTTTTCGCGCGAAGGAGCCAATGTGGATATCTGGATCAATGGCAAATCAGTTGAAAAAACCGGAGGTGAATATGGAAGTGAAGGATATGTTTATCAGCAATATGCTGCCTTACCTGATTATGATGGCAATCATCCGGTAATCGGCAGCTGGCTGATTGGAGGAGAACCAGCCGGAATGGGTATCCGCGAATCTGACGGACTGATTACAAACAATGCCAGCCGGTTTGTTCCTCATTTTTTTGAATAGTCTTTTCAGGCTGTGGCCAGCGTAGCTATGCTCACTTTAGCATTTGTTTTGGAAAGAATGGCCTGGGCGCAGGCTTCCAGCGTTGACCCGGTGGTTACCACATCGTCGACCAGCAGGATATGTTTTCCGGAAAATTTTTCAGGATGAAAGAGTTCAAAAATCCCTTCGACATTCTGCCAACGTTCGAAGCGATTTTTTCGGGTTTGAGTTTCAGTAGCGGTTAACCGTTTCAGGTTATCATCCGACAATTCTTTTTGCATTTGGCGGGCAATTCCGGAAGCAATCCACCAACTTTGGTTGTACCCGCGTTTCTTCTCTTTCTGCGGATGAAGCGGAACCGGACAAATCACATCCACTGAAGAAAATTGAGGCGATTGCATCAAATCAATGCCGAAATGTTTCCCGATTTCTTCACCCAATTCCTTCATGCCTTTATATTTCAGGTTATGCAACAACGACTGGTATTTGCTGCCTTTGCTGAAATAGAAAAAGGAAGTTGCATATTCAATTTCCACCCGGCCATAAAAAAGCTGCGAAACCCGGTTGTCGGGTTCCAGGTGAAAGTTGGTTCTTGGAATATGATGCAGGCAATGCAGGCAAATCCAGTTTTCCTGCTCAATCAACTTGTCGCCGCAAACCACACAAAGTCGAGGGAAAAGAAGCTCTGTCAGGTAGAAGAGGATTGGAGATTTCAAGTTAAAGGATTTTGATAGTAAATCGTAGAGAAAGTTACGGTAATTCTGGTAAATTTTAATGTATCAAATCGGAAATTATTCAGAAAGAAATATTTGTGTGATACTAGTATTATCGTTAATTTTAAACATATTCAAATGATGGTTAAAATTTTGATATGAACAAATTCAAGTTTCTGAGATTAATGCCAGCAATTTTTATTCTTGTTTTTTTCCTGGGATGCAAAAATCAGGATAATATGGAACACGGTAATAATCCCTTCAACTGGTGTTACCCAACCGAGATTTTTGCAAGAAGTGTTAAGTCTGATTGTAACATACAGTTTTGGGACATTTTGTTCAAGTACACTTATGTAAAAATAGAGTCATCATTTTATTCTATTGGAGCTCCCTGTAACGAAAATATCTTTGAGATCAAATATATCAATTCATTGCATGATCATTGTGAGAATGATTATACATTTAAACTAAATCTGAGTACGTTGACAAAGGAAGAGTTCTTTAAAAAGGGATCTTTCCCGGTTTCCAAATTTTCTATTTGGGAAGAAAGTCTATGCGGAGGCCATGGTTCTAACTATACGGATGTGGATATTACCCTCGTTTGGGATGAGGTTTCAGTAGTAGGTAAAATCTATTCAGGAAAAGGAAAATTCATCATTAATAAAGATATCCCTTTCGGTGTTGACACTTTAAACTATCCTGCACAGGAAATCCCATTCATTTTTCAGGGCAGGGACAGAATGATCCATTAATTCGTCCACAAGGAGAAGAAATCAAATTAAGGCCGGTATGATTTGCTCATCGATTCCGGCGTACAAATAATAAAATCGGCCTGACCGAGGCTTTCCTTATCCAACTCATCAACTTCCTTCTGTTCAGCCGCACCAATCGTTAATATTTTTAATGACGGATTGGATTGCTTGAGGTACCATACAATTCCCTGATGGTTATCGCTGTGATACGATCCGTTGAAGTGAATCAGTGTTTTTCCGGCAGACCAGTTTTTCAGGATAAAGTATGCCATGGTTGCATCTTTTACCGCCTGCGATTTGGGCAGATTTTGTCCGCCGTGACCTTCAGCTTTTTTGAAAATATCAGCATAACATTGGAGGGTGCTGTCATAAGCGATCGGCAGCGGTGCGATCCATTTTTTTGCATCAGGATTGATACTATCCAATTTCAATAATCCTTTGGAATAGACCATGCTGGCGTAACGGCGTGGTATATTGGCTGCAACAAAGTGCAGTTTATTTTTCTTCGCAAAATCAAGTAATGGTTTATAATCGCTCGGGAAATTGGTCCAGAGTTTGGCCTCGTCTTTCAGCGTTTTTTCTGAAACAAGTCCCGAAAGGTATTCATCAAGCGTGATTTGGTCATCAGATTCAAACATTTCAGCACTCAAAACAAGGTTGTTCTTTTTCTCAGTATAGAGATCTTTGGTGAGTTCCTGTTCCAGCCAATGATCGATCGGATTTTCGTGAAATTCTCCAAACAGTATCACATCAGACTCTTTTGCAGCTTCCAGAAGCTGGGAATAATGCATCTCTTTTCCTTTACCATCAAAAATTTGATAGGCTTTTTTATCACTTCTGAAAGCGAATAAAAGAAGGGATACAGTGGATAGAATCAGGATATTTTTTGTCATGGGTTCATCTGTTGGTAATTGTTGAAAGCAAAGATAACGGACTTTTTTTTTGAACCTAATAATTGAAGCATAGCGTCATATCATTCAATCCTAACCGAGAATATTTGAGGAAGTTGAATTCATTACGAAGAAAGTATGGGGTTGAGCAGTTAATGGGCTAAAGCCCAGGAATATGAATATTATTCATGTCCGTTGACTGAAGCCAACGGCAAAGGATATTTGTGATTTGAATATATCAATCTGATGATTTGAACTTTATCCTTTGCCGTCACATTTATGTGACGGATTTGTGAATTGCAGCCTGAAGTAAAACCAAACATAGCGAAAAGAGGCTGAACTCCATGGAGCCAGCCTCTTTTCATTTTGTATTACTCTCAATTATATTACTTCTTCAACGCTTTAATCCGTTTCAGATTTCTTTTCCTGGCCATTTTTAACTTAATCGTATAATCGAGTTCGTAAAGAGCCGGAACGAACATCAGGGTCAGGAATGTGGCGAAGCTCAATCCGAATATGATCGACCACGCCAATGGTCCCCAGAATGCCACATTGTCGCCGCCAAAATAAATGTGCGGATTCAGTTCGGTAAACATGGTGGTGAAGTTGATGTTCATACCAACGGCCAACGGAACCAAGCCAAGCATGGTTGCGGTTGCGGTCAGGATTACCGGCGTCATACGGGTCTTTCCTCCTTCGATAATGGCCCGTCGGGTCGGAATTCCTTCCTTCTTCTTGGAATCAATAAACTCTACAATCAATATTCCGTTTCGGACTACAATACCTCCAAGAGCAACAACTCCCAGTCCGGTCATCATGATCACGAGATCCATACGGAAAATCATTACTCCAAGCAGAACGCCGATGATACTGAAAATAACCTCGCTCAGGATGATCAGCGATTTGCTGACCGAGCCAAACTGGGTGATCAGGATAAAGAAGATCGCTCCCAAGGCAATGATCATGGCTTTCAGGAGGAATTTAGCCGTTTCAGCCTGATCTTCCTGTTCACCGGTCAACTTGATGTTAGTCCCTTCATGAAGTGTGAATTTTGTAGCTTCCTGTTTGATTATTGGAACAATATCGTTGGCTGAATAACCTGACAATACATTTGAATAGACCGTTATGACTCGTTTTTGATTGAGCCGTTTAATTCCGGCATAAGAGGAGGTGTAATCAATTTTGGCCACGGTCGAAAGTGGAATACTGCGCAAGATGCCGGTATTCATATCCCGGTAAGTAATCAGCAAGTTCACCAAAGCGTTGATGTTGTCGCGGGTAACCTTTTGATACCGAAGCATGATCGGATATTCATCTTCATCCTGTTTCAGTTTCGAAATTTCTTTCCCGTACAAGGCGGTACGGATCTCCAGTCCAATTTGTCCGGTGGAAATTCCAAGGCGCTGAGCGCGGTCGCGGTCAATCTGAACCAGAATTTCAGGAGAATTCATCTCAAAATCGGTTTTCAATTCTTCGATGCCCGGAATATTCATCGATTTGATGTGATCGCGGAATGCATCGGCATCGGCAACAAGGTCTTCCATATTCTCGCTTGTAATCTCAACATTAATTGGCTTTCCGGTTGGCGGGCCGCTGCTGTTTTTGTCAACCGAAATCTGGGCACCGGGAATATTGCCAACTTCTTTCCGAAGCAATTCAAGGTATTGAGTGGTACTCATACCGGTGGTACGGAATTTATGCTCCACAAAGTTGATGGACACTTTACCCTTGTTGAACGGAGTTCCTGTAGATGCAAAACCTTGTTCCTCAGCGCCAATCGTTACATTCGAAATGATTGATTCGACATCCGGATTATTTTTGCCAATAACTTTGTAAACACGCTGCTCAGCTACACTGGTGATGCTGTCGGTTACTTTCTGATCGGTTCCGCCAGGCATTTTGATGTACACGTAAATGTTATTCGGGTCGTTATTCGGGAAAAACAATACGGTTGGTTTAACCATTCCAGTAAGGAAAATGGTAATGAAGAACAGTGCAATCATTCCTCCCAATATCCAAACCGGACGTCCGCCTTTCAGCACCATGCGCAGTTGTCTTTCATAAATCGCCATGATTCCGGGCCATATTCTTTCCTGGAAGTTCGAAATCATTTTCTTTAGTGCAAAATGGAAAAGAAGTATCATCAGCACACCAAATACCAGGAAGTTGGCCAGTCCATAAACTTTCGTGGCATAGAATACTGCTGCAAATACGAGCATCACAACCATGATTCTTTTCATCCGTCTCCAGCCACTTCCATCCTGAAATTCATGGTCATATTCGTGTTTCATAAACGAAACAGCGAAAACAGGATTGAATACGTAGGCGACAAAAAGGGAAGCGAAGAGCGTAATAATCAAAGTAACCGGCAGATAATGCATGAACTGACCTACGATTCCGGGCCAGAATGCCAGCGGAAAGAACGGTGCCAGAGTCGTCAGCGTACCGGATAGGATGGGCAGAAATACTTCGCCTGCCGCCTTTTTGGCCGCTACATTGATATCCGGATTGAACTTGTGCAAACGGTGCGTATTTTCGATGACCACAATTGCATCGTCAACCACGATTCCCAAAGCAAAGATGAACGCAAACATGACAATCATGTTCATGGTATAACCCAGTCCGGGAAGGACCAGGTAGGCCACAAAGATGGATAATGGTACCGACAAACCAACGAAAAATGCATTGGTAATTCCCATGAAGAACATCAAAACGATGGTAACCAGGATAAATCCAATGATAATTGTATTGTTCAGTTCTTCGAGCGTATTCCTTGTGTGCCGGCTTTGGTCGCCTGTGACGGTAACCTCCATGCCCTTTGGAAATTCACGGGCTTTCAGTTCGTCAACAATTTCTTTAATCTGATCCGAGGCATCCAGCAAATTTGCTCCATTCTTTTTGATAACATTCAGGGTAATCACATTTTTACCGTCGAGACGGGCAAAGCTTTCCTGTTCTTTATGGCTGTCTTTTATATCCGCAACATCGCTCAGTTTTACGAAAGCACCACTCGATGAATGTACTACAATATCTTTCAAGGTTTGTACATCAGCGAATTGTCCTTTGATACGGACGGTATTCCGGACACCGTTATTGGTTAAAATACCACCTGAAATGGTCATGTTCTCCATCGCAACGGCACGTTCAATGTCGCTAAATGTGACCTTGGCAGCCTGCATTTTGAAGATATCGGCGTTCACCTGAATTTCACGATCAAGCGCACCAACAATATCAACCCTCGTAATTTCTTTCAGGCCTTCAATCTTATCCTGAGTTATTTCGGCATAATGTTTCAGTTTATCCAGGTCGTAATTTCCTGAAATATTGAGGTACATCACTGGCATCGCTGAAATATCGATATCCATAATCGAAGGTTCCGCAGGCAAATCCGTCGGAAGATCACTTTTCGATTTGTCAACAGCATCACGAACACGCTGTTTGGCTGTTTCAATGGACAGATTAGGATCAAATTCCACGATGATGGAAGAGAAATCCGGAACCGAATTGCTGGTTATTTTCTTCACATCCGAAATCGATTTTAACTGTTTTTCGATTGGACGGGTCACCAGGTTTTCGATATCTGAAGGCGATGTGCCAGGGTATGCTGTGCTGACAACGATGTATGGAATGATGACCTGCGGAAATTGTTCCTTCGGTATAAAATAGTAATTCATCATTCCGAGCACCGATATCAGGATCGCAAGTACGTAAACACTTGTCCGGTTATCGATGGCCCAGCTCGTTGCAAAAAATTCTTTAAACTTGTTTTCTTTCGACATGTGTGGTCCTTTTTTGAAATTAGAAAACTACTTTTTCACCAGCGTTCAGATTCTGAAATCCGGCAGTAACGATTTTTTCTCCGGCGATAAGACCTTCCAGAACCTCAATGGTTCCATCGTAATCCATACCGGTTTTGACGATTCTTTTTTCGGCAGACCAATCGTTGCCGCTTTGTTTGGCGATATAAATGAATTTACCATCCTGATCGTTCTGGATATAATTCACCGGAATGCAAAAAGCTTTCGGGTTGGTATAATCCTTGATTTTGATGTACGCAATCATATTGGCGCGCAGTTCGGCATCTTTGGAAGAAATTTTACATTCTACCTTGAACGTGCGGTTTGTAGGGTCGATAAAACGACTGGTGAAGTTCAGCTTGGTTTCAATGTCTTTGCCTAAATCAGGAAAACTAACCAATGCAGTATTTCCGTCTTTAATTCGCGTGGAATAGGTTTCGGCCACGTCAGCTGAAATTTTAGCAACATTCATGTTAATTACCCGAATGGTTGAAGTCGGCATTCCGGGTGAAGCCATTTGCCCAACACGCAACGGAACACTTTCGACTGTTCCGCTGATTGGCGAAACTATTTTTGCCATTTTCAATTGTTCCTTAATGGTGTTGGCACGCATTTCCATCGACTCTTTGCTGGCTTTTGCCTGCAGATACTGAACTTCGCTGCCAATTTTCTTCTGCCAAAGCGCATTTTGTTTTTCATATATATTAGTAGCCAGAGCCAACTGCGTATTCACTTCTTCAAGCGATTGCTTTAAAACTAAGGCATCGAGTTCGGCAAGCACCTGACCCTTTTTCACTACTGAACCTTCTGTAACATATACAGCAGTTACAATGGCCGGCATTTGGGGGCTCACGGCAATATTCTGATCCCCGTCAACCGTACCTTGTACCTGAATGTAATGGTTAAAAACACATTCAGTAGCCTGAGTAATTTTTACTGAAACCGCTTTTACATCGGCAACTACTCCATTTGGATTGACTTCGGCTTCGAGCTTTAAAATTTGAGCGTTCAGTTGTTCGCGTTGCGATTTCAGCTTTTCAAGCTCCGCTTTATTGTCGGTTGTCGCACTGCACGAAACCAGAAAAGCGATCAGCGCTGAATAATAGATAATCTTTTTCATCTGTATTATTTTATTTTAATTAATATTTTAATGTATTGGAAAACAATTGTTTAATCTGATTACGGAGTCACCGGCCCCTGATTGATATTGAACAGTTTTTCTAATTTAGACTTCGACCCCTGCAAATCATAGATACACTGGTAATAGTTGGTCAGGTTGGTCAGGTATTGGTTTTGACTGGTCATCAAATCCATACTCGATGTCATACCTTGTTTATATTTTTCAAGTGTACGTTGGTAAATGTCATCCGATAGTTCCTTGCTTTTTTTCTGATTCTGATATTTTTCGAGCTTTAATTTCAGGTCGTTCTGAAATTGACTCGCTTGCATCGAGAGGCTGCTTGAAACTAATTTGGTCGTGTTTTGTGCTTTTTCCAGCGACATTTTTCTCTGAGCTAATACTGAAAGGCGCTGTCCACTGCTGAAAATAGGCAAACTTAAATTTACACCCACTAAATCTTTTGGTGCAAAATCGAAGGCTGGAGTCTTCAATTTTTCGGTGTGATTGTAATAGCCGGAGATGGTTGGCATAAAGCCTGTTTTGGACAGGTCTAATTCGAGTTTAGCCGCTTTCTCCGCAGTTTGAATAAGTTTATAATCCACGTTTTGATTAATATTGAACGATTCAGTTATCAATTGCAGGCTCGATTTGGTAAGCGAGTCGTCCGATTCTAAAATGTCACTTAATTCAACTTTTACGATTTCTTCTATACCCAGTTGAATTTTCAACAAACGGTATCCCATATCCAAATTGCTGTCAATCTGGTTCATTGCATTTCGAACGGTGTTGGCAGTTAATTCCAGTTGGTCAACATCTGTTTTTTCGAGAAAACCCTGTTTGTTCATTTCAGAAATCTCGAACAATGTTTTATTGATGTTTTCGAGGTTCTGTGTTAAAATTTTCCGGCTTTCTTCAGCCAGCTTAATCATGTTATAGGTATTAGTAACTGTCTCAATAACATCAAGTTTTGTTTTTTCGGCATTTTCTTTTGACAGGCCGTAATAAACCTTGGTTGCCTGCAATCCAACAAAATATGATCCACTGAAAATCAATTGGGAAAGCGTAAGATCAAAGGTCGTATTATCCTTTAACCCAAGTTCAATCGGAGTGCCTGGCTCACTGTTTAAGTAAATCTTTTCTCCGTTCGCAAGTGAAACCGAACTCATAGTTCCGCTTTGGGTGGTTGGATCCCAAGGGACATTTGTATTTGACAGAACTGTTTTACCACCAAAACTCAATGTTGGCACTTTAAAAATGTGCGAATAAGCTCCTTTCGCATTAATTTGTGGAAGCCCTGTGGCCATCGTTTCCCAAACTTTCTTTTGAGCAATTTTCAGATCAAGATCCGAATTCAAGATGTTGGTGTTTTGCAGCAAGGCCATGTTAACGGCCTCCTTGAGTGTGAGTTTCTGGGATTCCTGCGCTTCGGAAAACCACGTTCCGCAAAGGAAAATAGTCATCAGCAGGACAATCTGTTTTTGTTTTCTGAACATATTATGTAATCTTTATTGGTTAATATTCTCATTATTAAAATGTAGGATCTCTGCTTTTCGTTTTTCAAAATAAGAAATTCCGTCGGCGTTCGAAATAGCGCGTATGTGAGTTTCAAACAGAACTTCAAAAACCTGGAGAAAGCTGACCTTTTCGATAAAGCAATAATCTTTGTTGTGCATCAGGACCAAATTCCGGACATACAGACCGGCAACCAGTTCAATGTTCAAATCCTTCCGGTACAAGCCTTCCGCAATACCTTTTTCAATATTTATGCTTATCAGGTTGAAAATATGGTTCTGCTTTCGAACCATGAATTGATTAAAAATGGACTCATAGTATTTCTTGAGTTCAAACTTGATTTTTGCGTCTAATTTTCCCATTTCCTCAAAAACAATCAGGCTAACCCGAATCAAAACTTCGATGGCATTCAGATTTTCAGCCTTTATTTTTGCAAATTCAGCATCCATTTTGAAATCGTCAAAGCTGAAGAGTTTCTCAATCAGATCCTCTTTACTTTTTACATGTTGGTAGAGTGTCTTTTTCGAAATCCCCAGACTTCGGCTAATGTCATCCATATTTAAATTCCGAATTCCGAATTCCGAAAACAACTCTACCGTTTTTTCCAGAATCGCCAGCAATTTCGGATCATCAAAATTGAATTTTTCTTGCATTTTTTGTCTGATTTATATTTCAGTACAAAGGAAGGAAACATTTATGACAAGAAACGTTTCCTGAATGTAAAGTGATTGTTAACTTTTTGGCACCAAATTTTCTGATTTCTTTTGCAGCAAGATTAACAAAGTAGATAATCAGTCCATTCAAAAAGGTGAATGACTGATTTTAAGGGATAAATAAAATACTATCTTTAAATTCAAAATACATTCAGCCATGCGACGGACATCTATACTTATCTGTACAGTTTTATTTTTACTCCTGAAGGCCTACTCTCAAGAGAAGGAAATCCTGATCTATCACCTGATCCAAACTGACCGGGCCGGAAAAATTGTTCCCTGGTACGATGAAAATCCGGGCAAATCCTATGATCATGTCATTAATCTGGTCTGGAATTTCTGGGACCAGATGCGTATGGATATGAACGGTCTTCCCTATTACATGAACCATCAGGTATGGAATCCAAAATTTAATGACCCGCGTGGAATTGGCGGCGACCAGTTTGCCATGGCACTCTCATCCTGGCAGTTGTATTATCCATACAGCGGAAACGAACGGGTCAAGGCAAACATGTTTTTTATTGCTGATTATTACATTTCACATGGCATTTCGCCTGGATATGCAAGATGGCCCAATATTCCTTTTCCATACAACACCCTTATTTATTCAGGAATTTATGATGGCGATATGCGTAACGGAAGGGGCGTGGCACAACCTGATAAAGCCGCATCGTTCGGATTGGAACTGGTTCACCTTTATAAAATTAGTCTCGCCTACAATGTGGGGGAGAACAAATATTACCTTGAGGCAGCAGAAAAAATAGCCAATACGCTGGCAGCGCATATCAGGAAAGGGAATATTAATTATTCGCCACTTCCGTATAAAGTAAATGTATTTA
Source organism: Bacteroidia bacterium (assembly GCA_037143155.1). GTDB lineage: Bacteria > Bacteroidota > Bacteroidia > Bacteroidales > Prolixibacteraceae > Aquipluma. Next base: position 53,610 of record JBAWZG010000001.1, on the reverse strand, counting down.
CCGGCGAAATCGTTTTGCTCCGGAACCATGATTTTACGGGCACCTGGATCGACAGTGCCGGATATACAAGTAACTGGGCTCCAACTATGCAATTGTATCTCGAACTAATCAAGCTGAAAACCGGAAAAACAGAAGCATATCGGAAGTGTTTTGACATTTTGCTTAACTGGATGAAAGCTTATCCGATGAAAGAAAACAAATGGGGGCCATTTTTCGAAGATGTGGACTGGTGGAGCGAGACGCAGATCAACGCGATGACCTTTGCACGCTTTATTATGGAGCACCGGGAATATTTTCCCGAATGGAAAAATGACGTACAAAAAATAATTGCCTGGTCGCATCAGACCTTTGGCAACGATAAATGGAAAAAATACGGTGTTGTGGTAACCAACGAGCAAACAGTTTACCAGTCACCGGCACAAAGTCATTCTTCGAGGCAGGCTGCCGATGAATTGTTATACGTTAGTTTGTCGGGTGACAAAAGCTTTTACGAAAATGCTGTGCGCGAGCTCAACTGGGCCACGTACATGGTTGATTTTGACGGAAAGAACAGGTTCCCGGGTGACGAACCCTGGCTGACCGATGGATATGGCGACTATGTGAGGCATTACCTGCGGGCGATGGATGCCATACCTTCTCTGGCTCCGCCAGACGAAGATCATATTATTTCATCAACTTCTATTATTCAGCAGGCAGACTATGAAGGAAGCCTGAAAAAATTCTTTGGCCTCAACTTTGAAAATGTGGATAGCAGTAAGGTAAAATTATTCTACAGAACCTTTGATTTATCAGGAACGGAAAAGATAACCCTGAGAAAAAAGCCAGTTTTAGTTTTGCTGGATAATAAGCCAATGCTTGAAAAAAAGGAAGGGGAAGGATATGAATGGAGTTTGCTTCAATCTGGCGGATTGCTTGTGATCCGGAGAGAAAACGGGAGCAAGGTAATTTTGATGAAATGAGAATTGGAATCTTTTAAAAAATTAATCCGGTGAGCCAGGCCCAAACCACATAGCGCAAAAATTTACCGGCAAGCATGGCGAACGCCGTGATCCAGATGTTGGTTCGTAAAAGGCCCAGCCCGACTGCAAAAACATCACCGACTCCCGGAACCCAACTCAGAAAAGCAAAAATGGCTCCGCGTTTGTACAAGCGGTTGTGCCATTTTTCGATGGTTTCCCGTTTTATCCGCAGGTATTTTTCGATCCATTCCCATTTGCCCAGATAACCAATGGCAAAACTGCTCATACCGCCCAGCCAGTTTCCGGCGGTAGCAACCAAAACGGCAGAAGTGACATCGGTTCCATTAGCGATCAGGAAAGTCAGAATGGCTTCGGAACTAAATGGCACAACCGTTGCGGCCAGAAAACTGGCTAAAAAAAGTCCCCAAAGGCTGTAATCAAAAAGTCCACCCATAAATTAAAGAAAAAGGAAAAAGGAAAAAATTTCAGCGTGCGAACTTAAGGAAAATAAACGGTCCCGGAATAACTGATGGCATATTCGAAGCCTTGAACCAATTGGACTTCCTGTTGTTCAAACAATTTTAACTACCTTTGAAACCTAATTTTTCAAATACAAATACCATGGAAACGACCCGTCAAAATAAAATATCACGACTGTTGCAGAAGGATCTTGCAGATATTCTGCAAAAAGAAGGCAAAGATCTGTTTCATGGGATTTTGGTCAGTGTAACGAATGTGCGGATTACGCCGGATTTGTCTATTGCCAGGATTTACCTGAGTATTTTCCCTTCTGAAAAGGGAGCTGAAACCTTACTCGAAATCAAAAAGCACACTTCCAAAATTAGAGGATTGCTTGGCTTAAAAGTTGGGAAACAACTCCGGATTGTTCCGCAACTCGACTTTCATATCGACGACAGTCTCGATTATATCGACAACATTGACCGCTTGCTCAAAGAATAGTCCAGGCTTCGACAAGCTGAGCCACCATCTCTTTTTTCAAGTTGCAACAAATTTTCTTTTTTCTTTTTTCTTGACAATATGCAATACGATCCGATAAAACGTTCGCTGGGAAATGTTTTTAACCAGAATCCGGTTTTACGCCGATTATTCTACCATTTGCTCGATTTGCTTCTGCTTCGGGCCTGGCATATTCGCAAAGAACTTCGCCTGCGTACACATGCTTCTCCTGAAGTAAAAACCATTCTCGACGCAGGTTCAGGCTTTGGACAATATACCTACCGCATGGCCCGCTGGTTTCCAAAGGCTGAAATGAAAGCGGTTGACATCAAACCCGAACAAATTGAAGACTGCAGCCTTTTTATGCAAAAGGCTGGTTTGGAAAGTCGTGTAAAATTTGAACTGGCCGACCTGACTAAATTTCAGGAAAACGAACGGTACGATCTGGTATTATCGGTCGACGTGATGGAGCACATTGAAGAAGATGTCCAGGTTTTCCGGAATTTTCATGCCTCAATGAAAAAGGGTGGTCTCTTGCTGATTTCAACTCCTTCCGATCAGGGCGGATCCGACTCGCACGATCATGATCACGAAGAAGGCGTTCACGGTTTTATCGACGAACATGTTCGCGACGGATACAACATCGCCGAAATTGAAACCAAGCTGAAATCTGCCGGGTTTTCGAAGGTTGAAGCGCGCTATTCATACGGAACTCCCGGGAAAATATCATGGAAACTGTCGATGAAATACCCGATACTCCTGCTCGGAGCCAGCAAATTGTTCTTCGTGATTCTGCCGTTTTATTACTTGCTCGTATTTCCGTTTGCCCTGGTTCTGAATTTTTTTGATCTCTATATGAAACACGAAAGTGGAACCGGGTTGATCGTAAAAGCCTGGAAATAATAAATTGTTAATGATAAATTCTCAATGATAATTCATTATTTCGCATCGACGAATACTATGATTTCAGTTAATTGATCATTGACCATTAATCATTAACCATTGAAAACCGCCTTCTATATAGCCCGCCGTTACCTGATTTCGAAAAAATCGGTCAATGTAATCAACATCATTTCCGGGATTTCGATTGCCGGGGTAACCGTTGGCACATTTGCCCTGATTGTCATCCTTTCTGTTTTCAACGGACTCGATACTTCAATCAAAACCTTATTCTCGTCATTCGATCCGGATATCAAAATTTCTGCAGCAAAAGGCAAATCCTTCGAACTGAAAGATGGTGATTTTGATGGCATTAAAAAATTGAGTGGAATTGTGTCGGTAACACCTGTGATCGAAGAAGACGCCATGCTCAGGTATGGAGACCGCGAGTATTTTGCCACGATCAAAGGTGTCCCGGTTAATTACAGTGAAACTTCAGGTCTCGACACCAGTTGCATTACCAGCGGCCGGTTTCTCCTCGAGGCCAAACAAATTCCCTATGCAGTAGTTGGTCAGGGAGTTGCCTACTATTTATCGGTGGGGTTAAATTTTACCGATCCGGTACATATTTATACCCTGAAAAAAGGAGTCAATGGCAGGCCATCGCTGTCCAATGCGTTTAATCACAGTACCATTTATGCTTCCGGAGTTTTTGCCAACCAACAGGAAATCGATTCGAAATACGTGATGGTTCCATTCGCTTATGCGCAGGAACTATTTCAAATGGGAACCCGGGTCAGTGCGGTGGAACTTGGGCTAAAGAAAGGTATTTCGGGGGAATCCGTGCAGCCTGAAATTCGCCGGATACTGGGCGAAAAGTTTGTGGTAAAAACGCAGTTCGAGCAGCACGAACTTTTTTACAGGGTGATGAAATCCGAGAAATGGGCCATTTTTATCATTCTCGGTTTTATCCTGGTTATTGCTTCTTTCAATATCCTTGGATCGCTCTCGATGTTGATTATCGACAAGACGGCCGACATTGCTATTCTTCAGAGCATGGGTGCCAACCAGAAAATGATCCGCACCATTTTTCTTTTCGAAGGCTGGATGATTTCATTAGCCGGAGCTGTTTTCGGCCTGATTCTGGGAATCCTGATTTGCTGGATTCAAATTAAATATGGAATTCTGAAAATTCCGGGCAACGAGGGTTCATTCATCTTTTCGAGTTACCCGGTCGAGATCCGGATGGGTGATCTGGCAGCCATTTTTCTTCTCGTTACCGGCATTGGGTTTTTGGCAGCCTGGTATCCTATCCGGTTTATCTCAGGAAAATATTTGAGTGCTCCCACCAAATAGTGCGACCAACCGCACCAATCAGATTGTTGACTTCAGGGAGGTCAAAGGTTTATAGATTGAAGCTGTGTCCATTTCGTTCGACTCCTTCGGGGTCGTAGACTCTGATAATTCATTACTTTCTACAAACCTTTGAAACCTATGGGTTCAAAACCACCTCTTGTCTGGAATAGTAGAAATTGAAATTTGGGGCCATCCGCTTGTTGCATGTTTAATTGAAAAATTAATATTTGCATAGGCCGGCCAAACTGAGCTTTTGCATGGAAATAAACAAGTTTAATGGGTTCTTCAAATTACTGTTGCTTTTCATTATTCCAAAATGTTTTTATACTAAATTTGGCACGCTAAACAAAACCTATGAAAAACCAGTTTTTCCTATTCACATTCATCTTTTGCTTTTACCTTTCAGCAAACAGTCAAACTCCGCAGACTGAAAATATCCCATTACCTGAGCATCCCCGTCCTGATTTCATGCGATCCGACTGGATCAACCTGAATGGGCACTGGAATTTCATGTTCGATAAGGAAAATGTAGGTGAAACACAAAAATGGTTCGAAAACCCAAATGCATTTACCAAGAAAATTCTGGTTCCTTTTCCTTGGGGAAGCAAACTTTCGGAAGTGGCCAACGAAGCCGATATTGCCTGGTACACCCGCAAAATTAAAATTCCTGAAAGCTGGAAAAACAAGCGGATTTTCGTGGTTGTTGGTGCCAGCGACTGGACTACAACAGGTTGGTTAGCAGGCAAACCGGTAGGTTCAAATCGTGGCGGATATACGCCTTTCGAATTTGAACTCACTTCAAACGTCACCTGGGGAAGTGAGCAAAACCTGGTTTTCAAGGTCGATGATTCCAACCTTCCTTTCAAACTCTATGGAAAACAAGGTTACGGCGATGCCAAAGGTTTCTGGCAAACCGTTTACCTCGAAGCCCGTGGCAGTAATTACGTCGACATGATCCATTTTAATCCGGATATCGATAATGACAAAGTGAAAGTTGAGGTTTCCTTGAACCAGCCAGCTGGGAAAAACACCGAAATAAAAGTGAAATTCAACACCGGAGCTGTTCAGACCGTCAGTGCAAAAGTCAAAATGGGCGAAAAACAAACTCAGTTTGAAATTGCTATTCCGAATGTCCGTCTTTGGAATCTGGATGATCCGTTTCTTTATGAAACTGAAGTCTCACTGGTTAACGAAGGAAAAGACCTGGATCAGGTTTCGACTTATTTTGGCATGCGAAAAATCAGCGTCACCAAACTTCCCGGAAGCGACTATCCATATGTTGCCTTGAACAACAAACCCATTTATCTTCAACTGACACTCGATCAATCCTATCATCCTGATGGTTTCTATACTTTTCCAAGCGACGAATTTATGCGGAATGAAATCCTGATGTCCAAGCGAATCGGTCTGAATGGAAACCGAATTCACATCAAAGTTGAAGTTCCGCGAAAACTCTACTGGGCCGACAAACTTGGGCTTCTCATTATGGCCGATGTTCCCAATTCGTGGGGCGAGCCCGATGCCGATATGCAGAAAGAATCAGAATTTGCAATGCGTGGCATGATTAAACGGGATTACAATCACCCGGCCATTTTCTCCTGGATTTTATACAACGAAACCTGGGGCCTTTTTTCGAAGAAAGACGGCAAACGAGCTTACTATCCTGAAACACAGGCCTGGGTTGCCGATATGTATAAAAAGGCAAAAAGTTTGGATCAAAGCCGGTTAATCGAAGACAACTCGGCCTGCAACAACGACCATGTGGTGACCGATTTAAACTCATGGCATGCTTATTTGCCCGGTTACGACTGGAAAAAAATGCTGGACGAAACAGTTGCCAATACTTATCCGGGTTCGACTTGGAATTTTATCGGTGGAAATAAACAGGGAAATCAGCCGATGCTGAACAGCGAATGCGGAAACGTCTGGGGATATGACGGAAGTACCGGCGATGTGGACTGGAGCTGGGATTACCACATCATGATGAACGAATTCAGGATTCACCCTAAAATGTGCGGTTGGCTGTACACCGAGCATCATGATGTGATTAACGAATGGAACGGTTACTACCGCTTCGACCGTTCGCACAAATATACAGGAATAGAAGACCTAATGCCAGGAATGACCATCAATGATCTACACAATCCGTATTACATCAGTACCGGAAGTGAACTTTGTCAAACGGTTGTTCCGTCTGCAAAAATTGATGTTCCTGTTTACTTGTCGGTTCTGAACGATCAGCTGGCAGCGACAAACCTTGTTGTCAAAGCCGAATTGTGTGGCTGGGATAATCTTGGACGATTTGAAACGTATTCAAACTATTCACTGAATGCACCTTACACACCATGGATGACCAAAGACATTGGCAAATTATCCATCCAAATGCCGGCTAAGCAATCGGTGGCCGTTCTTCGGATGAGCCTGGAAACCCTTTCAGGACAAGTTCTGGCACGCAATTTCACCACGTTCAAGGTTGCAAACGGCCAATCACCGCGCAATGAAACAATTCAGCAAAACGGCAAACAAATACAATTAGTTCGTTTTGCGCCAAACACCTTTACTGACACAAAATGGACACTAAAACAATGGAATGTTCTGGATGGGTTAAAAGTGAACGGCGCAGGTTCAGGCTACTTTGAATACCAGGTTGAACTTCCGGCTAACTTAAAAGTTGATGAGCTTTCTTCAGTGCGCATCATTGCTGAGTTGTCGGCCAAGCAATTGTTCGGCAAAGATAAGCCGGGTTCGACCAAAATTGACGGTGATTACATGACCGGAAAAGGAACAAACGACCCAAGCCTGAATCCAAATTCATATCCGATGACCGATGAGAAGAAATTTCCTACCATCGTGAAAATTTTCGTGAATAACACTTGCCTTGGATCCTTTAATCTGGAAGATGATCCGGCAGATCATCGCGGAATTCTTTCATGGAATTCGCAAAAACATGATAAAACGCTGAAAGAAGCTGGTTCGTATGGTTATCTGGTGGAGGCCAATATTCCAGTTTCACTCATCAAACAAAGCCAGGGGAAAGATTTGCTGGTTCGATTTGAGGTTGATTCGTCATTTCCGGGTGGACTGGCGATCTATGGTGAAAACTTTGGCCGTTATCCAATAGATCCAACCATTTGTTTTGAAATGAAATAGGGTTTCCGGTTGTCTGAATGCATAGGAATGCTTAAGCATTTCTGGGCATTTAGAAATACAAAGCCAGATATTTTCGTAATAATACATAAAACATATCTTTACATCGTATTAAACAGAATTAATCGTTGCCAATCCACATAAACTGAATTAACGGACTTAACCAACCAGACCTCTCTATGATGAATGTTTCTCTCTTATTTAAAGCTATTCCCAGATATCAAAGGGTAATTATTTTTGGAGTATTTGCAATTCTTCTTCTAAGTTTCTGTACACAAGAACCTCAAATATGGAAGAAAAAATCTTCTGATCAGGTTGCGGGTGATTTTATTTTGAGTAGACCGGAGTTTTCAGAATTTGCAAAACTGGTTGAAGTCACCGGATATGGACCTTTATTAAAGATTCGTGGACCTTACACCGTCATGCTTCCAAACAACGATGCTATGTTTGCCTACTATAAGGAAAATGGCAAAAAATCACTGGATGATTTTAGTATCGATTTTCTCCATCAACTCGTCCGCAATCATTTGATTACAAACGAAATATCTTCCGGAGACATTGGTCTTGGTGCGGTTCGCGATACCAATGCGTTAGGTGATTATCTGGTTACTGAATTTCAGGGTTCCGATATTATTTTGAATAAAAAATCAAAAATTATCAACCGGGATGTTCGACTGGCCAATGGCTATGCCCAGATCATCGATCGGGTTATTGATCCCGTTATCAAAGACATATACACTGTATTGTCTGATGATCCTTCATACAAAATTTTTGCTGAAGGACTGAAAATTTCAGGTATAAAAGACACGCTACAGATCATTACTTTTAAATACGGCAACCGAACTGCCCGTACCCGCTTTACGATATTGGCTGTCCCGGATACCATTTATCAGCGTCATGGAATCCAAAATGTTAAAGATCTGATTAAGTGGACAGGTGCAAATCCTGACAGCGTGACTTACCTGAATAATCCGTTTTACCGGTACATGGAATACCATTGTTTAATTGGTACTTATTATTTAAATACGTTTGAATCAACTTTATATCCGATATTATCTTCTGATAACAATGTCTCAATGACCATTAACACGGACTATAAAATTAATCTTTTTCCAAAAACCCAAAAGTACACGGCCTTTAATATTCCCGGGTGCAATGTTCCCGCAAAAAATGGTGCAATTCATGCCATTAATGATTTATTGCCAGTAATTGATCCTGACCCTACTACGATTACTTATGAGACTACCGATTTTTTTGATTTTAAGCAGGGAGAATATTTTAAGACGCATTATCAGAAATTTTCCGATGGAGAAAATAGCTTTGCCGATATTCATTGGGTAGGTGATTATCTGCAGTATCACTTTAAAGTGGCCGGAACAGGCGGTGTTCTTAAGAATGATGATTGCTTGCAAATGATCGGTTGGTTTTCGCTTTCTGTCACTTTTCCAAAAGTGATGAAAGGAAAATGGGAAGTCTCGATCTATCAACCAAACTGGGGGGATGTAACATCCTGCAGAGTCTACATTGATGATGTGATGACACCTATTAATTATCTGGGAGCAAGAACAGGCGGAAGTGGCGGATTACAGAAGGTTGCTGATGTCGATTTTAAAACAACCAGCAGGCATACCATACGATTAGAAAATTATTTCTATGGCATGGTATTTTGGGATTATGTCCAATTTAAGCCGATTAAATAATTCAATCGTAAGTATTTGCTAATCAACTTTTTATATTGCTTCTGATTGATGATTCAATTTGTAAAATATCCAAACAAAACCTACATATCATGAATATTTCATGTTTATTTAAAGCGATTTACAAATATCAAACGGCAATCTTTTTTGGAGTATTTGCCATTTTCCTTCTTTGTTATTGTACTCAGGAACCTCAAATATGGAAGCTAAAATCTACTGATCAGGTTGCCGGGGATTATATTTCAAGCAATCCGGATTATTCTGAATTTGCAAAACTGGTTGAAGTGACCGGTTACGGACCTTTACTTGGAATTCGCGGACCTTACACCGTTTTGATTCCGAACAACGAGGCCATGTTTGCCTATTACAAGCAAAAAAATATGAGCTCATTGATGGATTTTCCCATGAATGCACTTGTGGATTTAGTTCGTAACCACATCATTGTAGCTGAGATAACAACAGGTGATATCGGTCTGGGTGCTCTTCGTGATACCAATGCCATTGGCGATTTCCTGGTAACTGAATTTGAGGGAGCAGACATTATCATTAATAAATATGCAAAAATTATCAAACGGGATATTCGGGTTGCCAACGGATATGTACATGTCCTAAATAAGGTGATTGACCCTATTACGAAAGATATTTACACCATAATTGCTGAAAATCCATCGTACAAGATATTTGCTGAAGGACTTCTGAAGTCCGGATTGAAAGACACCCTTCAGCTGATTCGGTTTCCATATGGGAAACGGGTTGCACGCACGCGGTTTACCGTCCTGGCCGTAGCTGATACGATCTATAACCGCTATGGAATTCATTCTGTAAACGACTTAATAAAATGGACCGGGGCTAATCCGGATAGCATAACCTTCCTGAATAATAAATTTTACCGGTACATGGAATATCATTGTCTTACCGGTACTGAATACCTTTCTGATTTAATTACCCAGTTATACCCGATTTTGTCGCATGACAATAACATATCAGTCAGGGTTGATACGGACTATAAGATCAATGAAAATTCCAAAACCAAGAAGTATATCGGGTTCAATGTTCCGGCCTCAAATACTCCGGCAAAAAACGGAGCCTTGCATTCTATTAATAATTTATTACCTGTAACAGAACCTGAACCCGGTATCATTACAGTGGAGACAACCGATTTTTTTGATATCCAGCAGGGTGATTATATCGGCAAATACTACATGAAATGGCATGACGGCAAGAATACTTTTGCCAATATTAAATGGGAAGGCGATTATCTGCTTTACTATTACAAAGTTAATAATGGTCGTACTCCAATTTTGCACAGCGATTGCCTGTCGATCTTAGGTTTTTGGACCATAGAGATTACCACCCCCAAAATCATGAAAGGAAAATATGCAGTGAGTGCCAATATCTGGACGGGTGGCGATGATTTGCCAATCTTTGATGCCTATGTGGATGGAATCCGGACAGCAAGTAACATCAATGCCAGAATATCAAGTACCAAAATGAATTTTGGAGAAGTTGACTATTCAAAAACCGAAGTGCATAAAGTTAAGTTAGTCTGTACGGGCTGGGGAGTGCTATTCTGGGATACCATTATTTTTACACCCGTGAAATAGATCGTAAATAGTTGTGAACGAAGATATATTGGGCCATTGAAGATCAGCTTATTTTGTCAGCTGATCTTCAATGGCTTGATTAATTACAACGATATTGGAGACCGAAACGTCTTCTGCAGCAAATAGTCCCAGTACCGGTCTCCCGTCGCTCGAAGTGAAATTGCTTTTTACATTGGCCGGTGGAATGCTGAACAGTGAACCGGTACTGCTTTGGTTTATCATCTGAAAATAGAAGTTATACCCAAATTCTGAAATCGAGTTTTGTTTTACTACGATCGTATCATTCAGATTCAGTTTGCGATCCTTCGGTTTTTTCTGATCATGAAAATCAGTATAGACTTCCAGCCCAGGAATATAGTTTCCATCAACAAATTCATCACTTGCTATTGATATCCTGTCGGCTTTATTTAGCAGTGTGTCGTTTACAAACACATCCCATTTGTAGAAATTTCCCAATCCGGCAGGTTCTCTTCCGTAGGTAAAAATTGCCAGGAAAATTTTATTTCCGCGCATCGACGGCTTAACCACGATGGAATCGATCGGCTCAACTTTTGAAAGTTTATCTTTTGCCGTTAAAGTAACTCCCGAAGACAGGATGCTCAAAGTATATTCCCTGCCGGCAACACCAAAGTAATTCGAGTTTTTCGGAACGCTGTAAAGTCCGGGTTTTGCAGGATCTTCAGCAAGTCTAATTTTATTGACAGGACGTGCATCGTCCGAAACCGTAACTTCTGCCCCGCTGATTCCCGGATAGCTGATATCCTGATCAACTTTCAGGGTTTGATAAAGAAAAACTGTTGGTCCATCCAATGTGGTAATTCGGGCCTCAACTCCAAACAGGTTCAAATCTTCTTTGCTCAGTTTTACATTAATTACATCTTCGCACGAACTCAGTATGGTTGAGGCAACGAACAGAAAGAATGCCAGATTATACAAATTCCGGCTGCAAGCTGCAAGCTGCAAGCTAAAGCATGAAGCATGAAGCTTGTGGCTTGCAGTATTTTTTCTTTGAAATATATTGCTTTTCATAGCTGTAAATATTAGAAATTGAAATTGTAAGTAACCGAAGGAATCATGGTTCCGATGATCGACAGTCGGGTGGCATCAGAAACGTTTGGCTTATCTTCGTTTTGCCGGAAAGTGACTGAATAGGCATTCCGGCGTGCATAAACGTTGTAAATCGAAAAGTTCAGCGATTGCTTATATTTCCGGCTATCGTTTTTCCTGAAATCGTAGGTCAACGAAACGTCGAGCCGGTGATAATCCGGAATCCGGTTGCTGTTGCGGTCGGCATAGAAATAAATGGTGTTTCCCTGAATATCATATTTGGCAATCGGATAGGAAGTCGGGTTCCCGGTCGAAAATACCCAGGTCGATGAAATATTCAATCTCTGCGCCAGTTCGTAGCTGGCAACCAGCGAAATGTTGTGGGTGCGGTCGTAACTCGATGGATAGGCATTGCCATTGTTGATCCCCGGAATTTTTCGCATCGACTTCGACAAGGTATAACTCAGCCAGCCGGTTAAACGTCCTTCCTGTTTTTTTGCATAGATTTCAAGTCCATAAGCATATCCGCTTCCCCTCAGCAATTCGGTTTCCAGATTTTCTTTCAGGAATAATTGAGCTCCGTCAATGTAGTCGATTACGTTTTTCATTTTTTTGTAATACACTTCTGCTGAAGTTTCGAACATGTTATTCTTCAGATTCCGGAAATAACCAAGGCCGACCTGATTGGCAATTAGTGGTTTAATGTAGGTGTTGCTGGGCAGCCAGATATCGAGCGGAGTGGGCGAGTTGGTATTCGAAATGAGGTGCAGATTCTGAGCCATCCGATTGTACGATGCCTTAACCGAACTATTCTCATCGAGCATGAATTTGATTGCCATACGCGGTTCCAGGTTGTAATAACCAGGCGAAATCAATTGACCGGAACTGTATTTTTTTACTCCGGTAACTTCATTGGATTTAGGCGCCTCCGGATTCTGATATTCGGTAACTTTTCCTTCCCCAATTTGCTGAAAGTATGAATAACGTAATCCATACCTCAGCGATAATTTTGGTCCGATGGTTTGTTCGTTCGAAACATACAGCGAATTATCCAGCGCATTGTAGTTGGTCAGTTTTAAATCGGAGAAGTAGGATCCCTTGCTGGCCGAAACCTGACCGGGATCAAAATGATGGTAAATCGTATTGAATCCAAGAGTCAGCTTATTGTTCGGATTTAAATACCACGAGACATCCTCCTTGAAGTTGTAGTCTGAAATCTGCGAAGTCCAGTCGAACTGGTCTGCTCCGGAACTTGGTACACCCAGGCTGTAGTTGTAACGCGAAAAAATGAGCGAGGTATTTGAGAAAAGCTTATTGCTGAACAAGTGATTCCAGCGGGCAGTCGATGTCAGGTTTCCCCAACGCATATAAATCGATGAACCCGATTTGAAATAATCGTCGCCTGTGTAGGCTGAAAGATATATCCGGTTTTTATCATTGATTTGAGCACTGGTTTTCAGGTTCAGGTCATAAAAGTATAACTGGTTATTTTTCAGCTGTTCCAAACCGATCAGTTTTCCGAGGTAATCGGCATAGGTTCGACGCCCGGATACAATGAAACTCCATTTGTCCTTGATGATAGGGCCTTCAACGGTCAGCCTGCTTGAAATATTTCCGATCCCGCCGCTAATACCCAATTTTTGTGAGTTTCCGTCTTTCATACGGATATCGATTACGGCGGAGGCTTTACCTCCGTATTCCGCCGGAATTCCACCTTTGAAAACCTGAATGTCATTGATTGCATCCGAATTAAATACCGAGAAGAAACCCAGCAAATGGGAGGCGTTGTACACCGGTGCTTCATCCAAAAGCATCAGGTTTTCATCAGGTCCGCCGCCTCTGACATATAATCCGGAACTTCCTTCTCCGCCATTCTGAATTCCGGGCAACAAGGTAATGCTCTTGATAATATCCACTTCGCCCATGAACGAGGGCAGCTTTTTGATCATTTTAACCTGAACCTTTTCCATACTCATTTGAAGGCTTTCCACATTCATGTTCTTCTTTTCAGCAGTAACTACCACCTCTGCAATCTGTTTGGAATCTTCTTCGAGCAATATATTTAGTTGTTTGCTTGCATTCAAATCGATTACCGGAGATTGTGTCTGGAAGCCAATATAGGAGAAGTTCACGGTATAGATTCCCTGTTGAACCGAAAGGGAATAAAATCCGTAGGCATTCGTAATTACACCGGTTTTTAATTTGGGAACATAAACTGTGGCACCGATCAGGGCTTCCCCGTTGGCCTTGTCCTTGAGGTATCCGCTTAAAGTCACATTGGTGGCAAATCCCTGAAGCGAAAGGAAAAAAAGGAGTAGAATAATATGGAATTGTTTCATTGTTTTCTGAACATTTATTTCATGAATCCTGACAGGTTTTCAAAATCGGTCAGGATTAAGACTGATATATGAATTGATTTTTTTTGAATAAGTTGCCAATCTACCTGTTAAATTACATCGATCTTTTGATTTTGATTTTCTTTAATGACGGACAAATGAAACATCTTTATGTTCATACATGCAAGAATGAAAATGGAGAAATGGCAGGTTTTGTCGGCGAAAGGCATGTTTTTATTTACTGATCCGAACTTAGGTCATCGGATCAGCATTCAATAGCAGATTAAATTCATGAAGCAAATTATACGGATTTTTTAATACACCTCCAGGTTTGAAATCGTGGGACAGGCTTTCGAGTCTGATATGACGAAACGCAACTTTTGAGCTTCAACCGGATTGATGCGAAGGATTCGCTTGTGTCCAACGGTAGTTCCTTTTGCAACTTCCATCCATTTTCCGTCCTTTTCAACTTCCAATGAAAATGCTTTTACACGCTGTCCAAGTTTAATGTATTCCTGAATAAGCACATAGCTGATCAGTTTTTTCTCACCCAGATCAATTTCAAGATTGCCTGTTTTTTCCTGATCATTGGTAGCCCAGTAAGTTTCTTTATTTCCGTCGGTAACCATTTCTGCTGAATAAACCGGCGAATTTCCACGGAAAGCAGATGCTTTCGCAGGCTTGTTCAGAGCCAGATTGGTTTTAAATCGTTCGTCAATCAGCTTTTTCCAGCCCAGAAGCGAAGTCGCATCAATTTCGTTGACCAATCCCCGGCGATCGGGTGGGATATTCAGTATCAGATTGGCTCCGCGACCTACCGAATTCAGGTAAATGTCGAATAATTGTTCCGGAGTTTTCACCAGCGAATCTTGTTTGGCATGGTAAAACCAGCCCGGTCGGATCGAAACATCCACTTCAGCCGGTATCCAGCTTGAGCCATTTTCATTTCCGGTATTCAGCAATTTCTCTATTCCGCTTTTGCCGGCATAAATGCTGTCAGGAGTAATCGTATTCCAATTGGTTTCGTTCACAAATCCGCTCTCGTTGCCGCACCAGCGAATGTCAGGTCCGGCATCGCTGAAGAAAATCACATTGGGCTCCATTCCGCGAACCAGTTTCAAAGTCGTTGGCCAGTCGTAATAGGTTTTGCCATCAATTTTTCGTTTTTCTTTTGCGCCGCCATAAAAACCGTCACCACCATTTGCACCATCGAACCACATTTCGAATATTGGTGAATGCGCGGCAAATAGTTCTTTCAGCTGGTTACGATAATACTCCACATACGAAGGCGATCCATAATCCGCACGATTCCGGTCCCAGGGTGAGAGGTAAACGCCAAACTTCAGGCCATCGGCACGACAAGCTTTCTCCACTTCATCAACCACATTGCCTTTCCCGTTTTTGTACGGACTGTTTTTGACCGAATGTTCGGTGTACTTGCTTGGCCACAAACAAAAGCCATCGTGGTGCTTGCAGGTAAGTACCAATCCTTTCAGGCCCGCTGCCTTGAATGTTTTCGTCCATTGTGTTACATCCATGGCAGTCGGATTGAAAACGGATTCACTTTCGTCGCCGAATCCCCATTCCTTGTCCGTAAATGTGTTGGTGGTAAAATGCACAAATGCATATTGCTCCATTTCGTGCCATGCCAACTGGCGATCGGTCGGAACCGGCAATAACGGTGCTGGCGGAAGTATTGGAGAATTGCAGGCTGATACGACGAATATACTAATCAGCAGACGATAGACGGGAAAGGAAAATATTCGGTTCATTCTGAGTTGATTTTCGTTTGGGTTACAGTGTAAAACTAACAAAAAAAGTCTTCAATGTTTTCGCATTGAAGACTTCCATTTATCGCTTATAAAATTTTATCCTGAAGGATCTTTATTTTTTCGCAGCAGGAGCAGGAGCCGGCGTTGCGGCAGGCCGTGTTGTTGCAGGAGCAGCCGTTTTTGCGCCAGCAGGAGTAGGAGCAGGAAAACTTGGAACCTGATTCGGATCAACTGAGTTTTGAATCTGATCTTTAATCGCTGACTGTGCCCCAGACTTGCTATCTCTTGAAATGAATGCAGTACCTCCAATTGACAAAATCAAAAGTGCTCCGGCAAGAATCCAGGTTGCTTTTTCGAGAAAGTCGTTTGTTTTGCGAACTCCCATGATCTGGTTTGACGACTGAAAGTTACTTGCTAATCCACCGCCTTTTGAGTTCTGAACCAATACAATAAGAATCAGTAAAATGCAGACAATGAATAATAAAACGGTGATAAGTGTGTACATATGAAAGGAATTAATTGTTCATTAATAGTTTGATTTTTTCAATCTGAGCGGCAAAGTAAGTACTTTTTTCCGGATATTTCAAACTTAACTTCTCAAATATCTGGATAGCTTTCCGATTGTAACCTTGTTTGGCATAGATCATCGCCAGGGTTTCGGTCACCAGGTCATCATTTTCTTCCTGATTTTCATGTTGCCGCTCCATTGGAGAAGATGTTTCTTCGCTTTTTATCTGTGGCATTTTCGGCTGAGCCTCCAGAAATCTATCAATCAGCTTGAATTTCTTTTCCGACTCATTCTGAATCGACCGTGCATTTTCATCGTTTGACGTTTCTGCTTCTTCCGGCGCTTCCAACCGGTATTCCGGGGCAAAAATGAGGTTGAATAGATCGAGATCAGTTTCAGATGAGGCTGTTTGCTCCGGTTCTTTTCCGTTGTTTTTCTTATTCAGAAACAGGTACAACCTCCGTCTGTCCTGAATCCGGATGGCTCCGTTAATCAGTTCCTGTCCGAAGGTTGAATCATTCAGGTTTTTCAGGTTTTTCAGGTATAATATCCAACCCGCTTCGAATGCCGGATGCTGCGCAGTCAATTCTTTCAGGAATGGAAGGGTTTCCATGTTTAGCTTTTCAGGAGCCTGAATACATTGTAGAATTTGTTCTGCTGTCATAGCTTACCAGTTTGCAACCGAGGCATTGAAAATATCGTCGGTCAGTTTAGTGATAATTAGCGGAACCAGCTCACCTTCAATATCACTGAGTGAATTATTGCTGTCGAAATCTTCGTATGCTGAGAATGATTTCTCCCAGTCTTGCTCATGATCCTTGGTATTCGTGAATTTGATTTTAACGCCAATGGTCAACCTGTTTTGTGCAGCAAGGTCACCTTGCTGAATATTCATCGGTCTCACTTCATACTCGGTAATCTGACCGGTGTATTCAAGATCACCTCCATCTGTAATCTGGTTTAATGAAGTCTGTTTTACCAGTTTTTCCTGAAGTCCTTCGGTGAACAGCTGGCTGAGGTTTGGATTAACCAATCGGGCACGGTTTGGAAAGTAAGGAACTGTAAAGGTTTTAACGCTTGGAGAAATGGAGGCTCCGGTAAACGAGTAACCCACTTTACAAGCAGTAAAAACTGTCACAGAAAGTATTACTGAAAGCAGGATTAGCAACAAATTTCGTGTCTTCATAGTCATTAATCGATGTTGTATTCTTTGATTTTCCGGTAAAGCGTTCGTTCCGAAATGCCCAGTTCACGCGCAGCATATTTTCGCTTGCCTTTATGTTTTTCGAGCGATTTCCGGATCATTTCAACTTCCTTGTCTTCGAGCGATAAGGATTCTTCCACAAATTCTTCGGTGTCGAATATATTTTCTTTTGCAGCTGGATTTACCGTTACACGGTTGGGGGATTGGTCGGGAACATAGTTGCCGCTCTCGTTTTGGTAGAGTTTCCTGATCAACTGAGCATTATCGTCGCGAATATCGTTCGTCGTGGATTCATTCTGAAGAATGTCGTGAACCAGCTTTTTCAGGTCGTTCATGTCTTTCTTCATGTCGAACAGAATCTGGTACAGAATTTCGCGTTCCGATGAGAATGTTTTTTCATCGACATTGTGATATAACGCCGGAAGCTTATTCCCGTTCTGCACCGGAATATATTGAAGCAGATTTTTGGCGTCAATCAACCTTTCTTTTTCGATGATTGAAATCTGCTCGGTGATATTTTTTAACTGCCTGACATTTCCAGGCCAATTGTAGCTAATCAGTAATGAAACTGCTTCATTGTCGAGCCTGATTGGTGGCATGCGGTATTTATCGGCAAAGTCGGAGGCAAATTTCCGAAAAAGCAGATGGATGTCTTCCTTCCGGTCGCGCAAAGGCAAAACCCTTATTGGCACTGTATTCAGGCGATAATATAAATCTTCGCGGAACTTTCCTTTTTCAATGGCTTCAGTAATCATTACATTGGTTGCTGCGACAACACGCACATTTGTTTTCAGTACTTTCGATGAACCCACTTTCATAAACTCTCCGGCTTCGAGTACCCGAAGCAGCCGAACCTGGGTCGAAAGCGGAAGTTCGCCGATTTCATCCAGAAAAATTGTTCCTCCGTCAGCTTCTTCAAAATAACCTTTCCGATCCGACATGGCACCGGTAAAGGAACCTTTTTCGTGACCAAAAAGTTCTGAATCGATCGTGCCTTCAGGAATAGCACCACAATTCACCGCGATGTATTTGCCATGTTTACGGGTAGAAAACTGATGAATGATTTGCGGAAATGACTCTTTTCCCGTTCCACTTTCGCCGCTTATCAACACCGAAAGATCGGTCGGAGCAACCTGAACTGCAATGCCGATCACACGCAACAACTCGGGTGAGTTGCCAATGATTCCAAATCGTTGTTTTATTTCCTGAACATCCATTTTAAGGACAATATGTTTAACTTTGCGAAATTACTATTAAAACGTTTAAGTTCAGTTTAAACTATGAATTTTATCGCAATTATCCCAGCCCGTTTTCAATCAACCCGATTTCCGGGAAAACCACTTGTTCTGCTTGGAGGAAAACCCATTATTCAATGGGTCTATGAAAATGCCAAAAAAAGTGTGGCCGAAGTGTTTGTTGCAACCGACGATGAGCGGATTTTCAAAGCGGTTGAGGCTTTTGGAGGGAAAGCGGTTTATACTTCTCCAAACCACCAGAGTGGAACCGACCGCTGTGCTGAAGCTGCGATTAAAGTGGCAGAACAGCTAAAATTTGATGTTGTGATAAATATTCAGGGCGACGAACCTTTTATCCGGACCGAACAGATTGAAGGGTTGATGGATTGTTTTAATTCGCCGGGAACCGAAATTGCAACCCTGATTAAACCCATTAGCAACCCAATTGAAATCACCAACATCAACCGCCCGAAAGTGGTGATCAACAAGAACCAGGAAGCCATGTATTTCAGCCGCTCAAGCATTCCATTTGTTCGCGACATTCCTTCGGAAGATTGGATTAAACGGAATACGTTTTACAGCCACATTGGAATGTACGCCTACCGCTTTGATATTCTGCTCGAACTAACCAAGTTGCCGGTGGGCATTCTTGAAAAATCCGAATCGCTGGAACAGCTGCGCTGGCTTGAAAACGGTTACCGCATTAAAACGGCCCAAACTTTATTCGAGAACATCGGCATTGATACTCCGGAAGATTTGGAGCAGGCAGAGAAGTTTTTGATAGCCTGAAGAATTTAGAATTTTACCATTTACTTTTTCCATTTTCCTTTTTTATATGAAGTTCACGAAAATGCACGGTCTGGGAAACGATTTCATCTTTTTTGAAAACCCGGACAGCTTGGATATGGATTATTCGGCGATGGCCATTAAAATGTGCCACCGACAGTTGGGAATTGGTGCTGATGGGATTGTTGCCGTTTTACCTTCTGAGGTTGCGGATTTGCAGATGCGAATCATCAATGCCGATGGGAGCGAAGCCAATATGTGCGGTAACGCCATCCGCTGTTTTGCCCGGTATGCCTACGAAAGAGGTTTGGTAAAATCAAAATCTTTCCGAATTGAAACTTATGCCGGAATCATTATTCCTGAAGTCATTACCGAAAATGATAAAGTTGTCTCGGTTCGGGTGAACATGGGAAAACCGAATACCGAAAGGCAATCCATTCCTATGATTGGGATTGAAAAGGACGCCATTCATGTTCCTATTCAGATCGAAAATCGGGAGTTTCACCTGACAAGCTTACTGATGGGAGTTCCACATACCATGGTTTTTGTTGATGATGCAAGCAGAGTTGAATTGGAAAAGATTGGTTCGATCATCGAAAAGTACACTTTGTTTCCAAAAGGAACCAACGTCAATTTTGTTGAAGTTGTCAGTCGGGAGCGGATAAAAGTTCGCACCTGGGAACGTGGTGCAGGTGCTACTTTGGCTTGCGGAACGGGTTGCTGCGCAGCTACTGTTGCCTCCATTATAAATCAACATACCGATCGGAAAGTGATTGTCGAATTGCAATACGGTCAACTCGAAATTGAATGGGCAGAAGACGGAACAGTTTTCATGACAGGTCAGGCCGAAGAAAGCTTTTCCGGAGAATTCGATTAAATCGTTCAGTCTATTTTCATCATCTTTTTGGTAATCGATAATTTCCCGGTGATCAGCTGATAGAAATACATATCGCTTCTTAAACGATTGGCCCGATAGTCAACCTGGTAAGTTCCTTTTGATTTTACTCCTTCGCTGATTTGGTCAACCATTTGTCCATTTTTATCATAAATGCGAATTATTACGTCACTTTTTTCAGGAATGGTGTAGGCGAAGGAAGTATTGCCGCGGAAAGGATTCGGATAGTTTTGGTTGAGCTGATAATTATCCGAAGAATTGGCAAGCGCATCCACTCCACTGATGATTCCATTGGTATTGAATGGAACTGAATTGGACCAGGCACTCCACTTCAGGTTATGATCGCGGTACCGGACACTGAAGTCATAAGATTTACCCACCGATAGTTTTGACTTTTTGATCTTTAACTGATTCAGATTTATCCCTCTGTTTTTATCGATTGGAATATAATTCTGGTCGGTGCCATAGATATTTTCCCAATTGGCGAGGCTGTCCAAAACGATAATAGAATTGACTGAACGTTCATTGATCTTCATTTCAACCGTCATCAGGGAATCTGTTCCGGAGAAAACTGAACTATTGAATTGTATAGTTTCGGGATTGAATAAAGCATTTTCGATGGCTGGAGTGGCCGGCCCTGGTTGAAGTGTTTTTTTATACCAGGTATCCATCGGTTCCGAATTTCGTGACTTAAACTGGTTACCCAGGCTATACATTGAACTTTGCCAGGAGTGGCTGGCCATATCAATTTCCAGAATCTGAAAACAAAACTGATCGAGTGCGATGTGAATATCAGGGTAATCGTAATTTGTAAAATCGCCCCAGTTGTCGAGCGCACCGCCGCCACCGCCGCCAATAATAAACCGGAAATCACCGTCAGCCTTGCCTGACAGAACAGTGCCCCGTTCGAAACCATGGGTATGTCCTGAATGAAGTTGCTGAACTTTGGTGTATTTTTTTATAACCGGAAACAGCACATTCTTCACATAATTTGCACCACCATCGAAGGTACTCACGTCGAACCATAGTTCGGAATACGGCGGATGATGCATAAACAAAAACACAAAATCGATGCTGGTGTCACTCTCTGTTTCTATCAGTTTGGTATCGAGCCAGTTTGCCATGATCGTACCATATTGCGCGGTAATGTTGGTATTCAGCCCGATAAACAATGAATTTCCGACCCGCATCTGCCAGATCTTTTCATTCAGAGCGGTATTTGTCGGGAATACCGATTGATCGTCAAGTTTCAGGTATTTATAGAAAAACGGACTTTCGCCTTCGTGATTTCCGGCCACGACCATGGTCGGAATATTGGAAGACAATGCAGACATTGGTCGAAAATACTGCGAGGTATATTGTTCAGGAACATTTCCACTCATGGTGATATCGCCGGAATGAAAGATTCCATTGATGTGATTTTCAATATCGGAACCATACAATTGCGAAATTTTCGCTTTTGCTGCCCGAAGCACTCTGGATGAATTTGTAGTATCATTATCATGCGTATCGCTGCACATGACAAACCGGAGTTTGCCAGTATAACTTAAATCCGGCAAAGTTTTGAACGAATAAATTCCGGACTTCCCGGTTCCGCTTGCCACACGGTAAAAATACCGGGTATTGGCCTGCAGACCTGATAATTTGACGGTATGCCAGCGAAACGGATCGCTGACAAGTTCACTGCTACCTGCAGTTGAAAGCTTTAGTGTTGTATCAAGTCCATATTCAACTTTTGTTCCTGTGCTGGCAGTGTCATGCCAGCAAACATTCATGGTGGTTTGTCCCGGACCCTGCAAGTAAGGAATTCTTGTCATCAGATTAGGGTTTACGGCATGGCCAAAACCACCCAGTTCCTTGGCCTGATCAGCGGTAAGTGCCTGGCTCCATAATGCCAGTTCAGAGCAGTATATATTTCCATCTTCACCGTCGTCATCCGCAAAAATCAGTAACAAATCACTTAGCGAAAAACGTCCATCAATGGTTTGTACAGTTCCATTCATGAGCAGTTTACCATCGAGATAGCAGGAAAAGAAACTCCCGTTTTTAACTGAAATGATCAGGCGGTACCATTCATTGGGGGAAACGGCAAAACTACTGTATCCAACCGCTGCGACGCCTATGTTTCCGGAAGGATTGATAAAGAAATCACCGTCGTTGGAATTGGTTTCCGATGTTTGAAAAAAACTGTGCCAGATACCGTTTTGCGGAATTTTGAAATCGTACTGGATGGTATATTCATTCACATAGGTTTCCGGAGATTTTGGCGCGATTTGATGACTCATTTTGTAGTAGCTTCCCGGACCAATCAATACTGCTCCGTTTCCGGTTTCCGGTCCTGAAGCGGCAGACTGGGTTCCTGTAAGAGCAAGATCAGTTCCAAATCCGGCTTCAGCTTTAGTGAGATTTGCTGGATTATCAAACTTCCACCAGCCAGTTCTTTGCGGGATTGTCGCATAAGACAGATTGGATAATAATAGTAGAAATAAAGCCGGGACAAAATTTATTAATCTTTTCATGGAGCTATGCCTATGGGTATTTCTGTTTGTTTGAAACTGTGCAATTTATGAAAGTAATGCTTAAAAAGGAAAAAATTAAAGAGGGCACTTCGTTTCCGGAAGCACCCTCTTTAAAAAATTGACGGTTGATAATTATTGTGCCACTACCATTTTTCGTGTGGTTACACCTTGTTCAGATTTCATCTGAAGGAAGTATATTCCATTTTTCAATTGGTTAGAATGGATTTCCAGATTGTATTTTCCCGGCGATAATACTCCTTCGTTGATTACTCTCAATTCTTTTCCGGCGATATCCATAACCCGGAAACTGACATTTCCGGCTTTTTGAACCTGGTATGGGAAAATGGTGGAATTTGTAAACGGATTAGGGAAGTTCTGACCCAGATCCGAAGCGTTACCACTTAGGTTTTGCTGAGCAATCCCGGTAATTACAGTAGAAGCATTTCCCAATTTGGCAGCCTGATCAGGATTCAGGGCAACATCCCAGAATGCGACTTCAGAGCAATCAATGGTTCCATCATCTCCATCGTTATCAGCAAACAACAAAAGAACATCGGCCAGTGCAAACCGGTCATCTATTGCCTGACCTGCACCATCGAGCCATAATTCCCCATTCATATAGACTTTAAAGAATTCGCCGTTCTTTACTGTAACCAGCATACGGTACCAGGTATTTGCGGTAATCGTTTTGGACGTATAAGAGGTTTGCTGGGTTCCAATTGCGTTGGTATTTTTGCTGACAAACAAGTCTCCGTCACTGCCGTTTGTCGGATCAGTCTGGAAGAATGTGTACCAGGTTGCAAGCGCTGGTACTGAAAAATCGATCTGGAGAGTATATTCATTGACCATAAGACCGCCTCCGTTACCATAGCTGCCATGTTTCATGGTTAAAAAACTTCCCAGCGGAACCTCAATTGCGCCGTTTCCGGATACAGGTCCGGCAACCGAGGAATTCGGTCCTGTTTCTCCAAGGTCGAGACCAACGTCAGCTTTCATTAGATTGGAAGGATCATCAAACTTCCATAAACCCATGCGTTCAGGAATATTGGCTGTAGGATCAGTTCCAAGAGCAAGGACTTCGGCTTCGTTTAAGGCAACTTCCCAAATGGCTGCTTCAGAGCACAGAATCGGAGAATCGTCTCCATCGTTGTCGGCAAACAACAAAAGCTTATCAGCAAGTGCCCACCTTCCATCTACCGGTTGTCCTGTGCCATTCAGCCAAAGTTCTCCGTTTACATAGACTTTGAAAAACTCTCCGTTCTTAACTGTAAGGACCATTCGGTACCAGGTATTTGCTGAAACTGTTTTGGTCGAATAGGTGGTGACCGCAGTTCCGATTGTATTGAAGTTTTTGTTTATAAATAGGTCTGCATCACTTGTGTTTGTTAGGTCAGTCTGAATAAACGAATACCATTTGCCAGTCTCCGGAATAGAAAAATCGAGCTGAATGGAGTATTCATTTACCATGGTTCCACCTCCGTTGGCAAGCAGACCATCTGTCATTTCCAGGTAGCTTCCCAGTCCAATTTTTGTTGCTTTATTAGCTATGGTTGGTCCGGCAACCGATTCCTGGGTACCAGTTAATACCAATGGACTTCCGATTTCAGCTTTTAATAAGTTAGCCGGATCGTCAAATTTCCACCATCCCAATTTAGTTCTTACCGGAACATGCGCATTATTTGCACCACCTAATGAAGCGGCCTGATCAGCATCCAAAGCGAGGTCCCAAATACCGAGTTCAGAACAATTTATGGTGGCATCATCTCCATCATTATCTGCAAAAATCAAAAGTGAACTCAAAAGTCCAAACCTGCCATCAACAGCTTGTCCGGTTCCATCAAGCCATAGTGCCCCATCAATATAAACTTTGAAAAATTCTCCATTTTTGACAGATACCACCATTCTGTACCAGGTGTTTGCCGCAACGACTTTGCTGGTGTATCCTACATCTCCGACACCGATAGAATTGGAGGAGTTTTTGATAAATAATTCTGCATCACTTTCGTTTGTAAGATCTGTCTGGAAGAAGGAGTACCATTTTCCCGTTTCCGGAACAGAAAAATCGATTTGAAGTGTATATTCATTTACAGTAGTACCACCGCCATTGGCAGCAATACCATGATTCATCGTCAAATAGCTTCCAAGTGCAACCTGTATGGCCTTATTGTTGGCAGTAGGACCTTCAACGGGAGTTCCGTCCCCGGTTAGGGCAGTTCCGATATCAGCTTTGAGGAGATTCGCGGCGTCATCAAATTTCCACCATCCTTTTCTTTCAGGAACCTGTGCACTTGCAGTGAAATTCACAAACAAAACAATCAATAATCCAAATAACCAAGGTAAACGATGTTTCATAACGATATAGTTTTAATTAAACAATTTAAGATATCAATTTAAGCTTCTTAATTTTTTAGGCTTCGGAATTGGGTTGAACTCGCAAACTCGTGGAACAGTTTGCTTTTGTCAATATTTAGTTTTGTTTAAAGATATTGAATGCTTATGTCAGATCCTATGACTTTGATGTGTAAATAGTCAAAAAAATGGTTTTATTCTAAATCTATAAATCTATATATTATACAAATATATAGATTTATAGATATTAAAAAACATTATCCATTAGTTGTGAGTTAAAAGAAAGTTTTCGAAGTATCAGACCGCATAATTCTGAAGTCAGGAAAAGCATTTGCTTTGCTGAAAATGGGCAGAATTAAATGAAAGCTTAAATAGTGAGCCAGACTTGAAAGACGCCGGACGGTGGCCGATTATACCACTTCAATCCCACTATTCTTGAGTAGTTCAAGACTTAGTTCCCTGAGTTTGTATTTCTGGATTTTGCCGCTGGCGGTCATCGGAAATTCATTAACAAAGAAGACAAAGTGAGGAATTTTGTACCGGGCAATTTTACCGCGGCAGAACTCCTGAATATCTTCCTCAGTAAGGTGAGCATCAGTTTTGAGTTTGACAAAAGCCCCAACTTGCTCGCCGTATTTTTTGCTTGGAATACCAACTACTTCTACGGCTTCCACTTCGGGCATGGTGTAAATGAAGTTCTCAATTTCGCGTGGTGAGATGTTTTCGCCGCCACGGATAATCAAGTCTTTGATGCGTCCGGTGATGCGATAGAATCCATCCGGAGTTTTCACTCCCAGATCGCCTGAATGAAGCCAGCCATCCTGATCGATTACTTTTGCTGTTTCTTCCGGATTGTTGTAATAGCCTTTCATCAGGTTGTAGCCCCGGCAGCAGATTTCGCCCTGTTCGCCATCCGGAGAGTCTTTTCCTGTTTCCGGATTGACAATTTTAACTTCCACATTGGGAAACTCAAAGCCGACTGTTGTTGCACGTACTTCAGGAGAATTGTGCGTTCGTGTAGCAGTCATTCCCGGAGAAGTTTCAGTCAGGCCATACACGATGATGATATCTTTCATATTCATTTTCTGCATCACCTGATTCATTGTTTCGATGGGGCAGAGCGATCCGGCCATGATTCCAGTGCGAAGCGAACTCAAATCGAACATGCTGAACATGGGATGGTTCAGCTCGGCGATAAACATGGTCGGAACACCATACAATGCAGTGCATTTTTCTTTTTCTACGGAAGCCAATACCATCAATGGATCAAAATCCTCGACCAGGACCATGGTGCAGCCATGCGTAATTACAGCGCATAAAGCCAGAACGCAGCCAAAACAATGGAACAGCGGAACACAAACCAGCAAACGCTCCCGGGATGTGAATTTCATGCATTCGCCTGCAGCGAAACCGTTGTTCAGGATGTTGTGATGCGTAAGCATAACTCCTTTGGGAAATCCGGTTGTTCCGGAAGTATATTGCATGTTGACCACATCGTGGCATGAAATATTTTCTTTTATCTGTTCCAGTTCAAATTCATCGATGTGGCTTCCCAACAGCATGAGTTCCGAAGTGTTGTACATCCCGCGGTGTTTCTGGGGCCCGATAAATATTACATTCGTGAGTTTTGGAAATTTTTCACTTTTCAGACTTCCACGCTGACTGTTTTTCAATTCGGGCACCAAATCAAAAATCATATTCACATAATCGCTGTCGCGGAAACCATCGACCATGCAAAGGGTGTGAATATCGGCATTCCGGAGCAGGTATTCCAACTCAGTTGATTTATAACTGGTATTGATTGTAACCAGCACTGCACCGATCTTGGCTGTAGCAAACATAAAGGTTAGCCAATCGGGAACATTATTGGCCCAGATACCAACTTTGTCGCCTGGTACTACTCCAATATATAAAAGTCCTTTGGCCAACTGATCCACCCTATCGTTAAACTGTGAATAAGTGAACCGTAAATTCCGGTCGGCATATACCATGAATTCCCTGTCGGGTGCTTCAATGGCGTATTTTTCGAGTAGTTCGCCCAGCGTATAATCGAGTAATTGCATGGAATTAGTTTGAAAGGATAAATCAGAAGTTAGAAGGGTGCATAAATTACGGCCAGAATCCGGGCCGACTGCTTGTTCCCGGCGTGAACATTGTGCAACACGATGGAGTCGAGATAGATACTATCGCCTTTTCCAAGCTTGTATATTTCTTTGCCGTAATTGATTTCAACTTCACCTTCCAGAACATAGATAAACTCTTCGCCTTCGTGCGACGACAGCATATAATCTGACTGTTGCCCGGGTTCAATATCAACGATAAATGGTTCCATGTTTCGTCCGGCTTTATCGAATGCCAGTGAGAAGAAGTTCAGATGTTCACGGACTTCACTGGATTGCGATGTAAACCGGACCCCTTTTTGATGATCACCTGCACGAACGACTACTGGTCCGTAGGAGTCACTGTCGTCAAGAAAAGTCCCCAACCGCACTCCAAGTGCGCGGGCAATTTTAATAAGTGGAGCAAGTGACGGAACGTTCTTCCCTTCTTCAATTTTCTGGACCAGGGCGATATCCATACCACTTCGTTCGGAAAGCTCATCAATGCTGACCTTCCGCATTTCCCGAATTTGCTTGATTTTTTCTCCAATGGTATTTTCAGATGGCATAACGGTGGTATTTTAGAGAGTGATGTACAAAATTAGATTTATTTTGCACTCAAACAAGCCGTTTTTGCTTTAAGTATTCGACCCGAAGCATCAAAATCATCAGGATTGAAATGCAAACAATTGCCCGCACAGAATAAATGGTTGCAAGCATTCCTTTGCTCGATAAAAGTGAAAGCAAAGGAGCAAGTAACATCCCAGACCAGATGAGAAATGATTCCCCGTTTTCCCTTGTTTTCCATAATCTGCTGATGACTGGGAAATAAGCAATTACCAGTATTCCCTGAGTCAGCGTGTGGGTTATCACATGGTTTTTGGTTACGAACCAAAAAAGTACAATGATCGAGACCGCAATCAGGCAACCTTTATCGAATCGGCTAAACCGGGTGGTATGATCACCAAACAAATAAATGGCAATGGAAATAATAGCAGTCAGGGCCAGATCGGTTGTGTTCAGAATGTTGTCCAGCAGGCTGAAATGATCTGCTTTCATATACGTAGTCAGGCTGATTCCTACCGCAATAGTGAAAAAAATCCACATGGCTAATGCCGGTTTAATTCGCTGTTTGTAAGTGAGCCAGCAATACCAGAATGTAATGGCAAGGTTCAGGAGCGATACACTAATTATGGAGATGCTCCGGATCAGGATTTCATCCATTTTGTTATTTCATCAGGTTGAAAAGAAGATGCAAGTATATCACAATAATTGGACATAAAATCATACAATTTGAGTCCCGAATATTACCTTTGACTTTTTATTAAAACTTCCCATTCATGCCATCATTTATAAATGAAATTGAAATTGCCCGTGTTCTCGAACTGACCCGGAACCCAGATCCGAAAAGAGTGACCGATGTGCTCAATAAGGCCAAGGAAATGAAAGGTCTTAACATGGAAGATGTTGCTGTGCTTACCTATATTAATGATCCGATGCAGTTGTTCGAACTGTTTGAGACGGCCAATCATGTCAAGGAAAATATTTACGGGAAAAGGCTGGTCATTTTTGCACCGCTTTACATTTCTAATCTGTGCGAAAACGAATGTACCTATTGCGCTTTCAGGGCAAAAAACAAGGCCCTTGTTCGCCGGTCGCTGACTCAGGCAGAAATTAAACGTGAAGCTGAAATCCTTGTCAAGCAGGGTCATAAACGGATTTTGCTGGTTGCCGGAGAATCCTATCCGAAGAATGATTTCAATTATGTGATTGATTCCATTGCTTCAGTTTACGATTCCAAAGTTGGGAATGGTGAAATCCGGAGGGTGAACGTGAATGTTGCTCCACTCGAAATAGAACAGTTTAAATTATTGAAGGAAGCTAAGATTGGAACCTATCAGCTTTTTCAGGAAACATACCACCACGAAACGTATCATCAGGTACATACCGGGGGAAGGAAAAAAGACTACGATTACCGGGTAACTGCACTTCACCGGGCCATGGAAGCCGGTATCAGCGATGTTGGAATCGGTGTTCTTTTCGGGCTTGCTGACCACCGGTTTGAGTTGCTGGCACTCATGCAGCATATTCGTGAACTCGAAACGGTATTCGGATGCGGACCTCATACGGTTAGTGTTCCGCGTCTCGAACCAGCTACCGGCTCCGATATTGCCTCACATCCGCCATTTGCAGTTTCGGATCTCGATTTCCGGAAAATTGTGGCGATACTTCGTTTGGCAGTGCCTTATACGGGAATCATCATGTCAACCCGCGAAGCAGCACAAATGAGACGCGAAACATTTGCGCTTGGCGTATCTCAGATTTCGGCCGGAAGCCGCACCAATCCTGGTGGTTACACCGATTCGCTGCACGATGATGACGGAAGTCAGTTCTGCTTAGGAGATCACCGCTCTTTGGACGAGGTGATCCGCGATGTGGCTGAAATGGGTTACATTCCATCATTCTGTACTGGATGTTACCGGCTCGGACGAACTGGTCAGGATTTTATGGATCGTGCAAAGCCAGGCGATATTAAAAATCATTGCGGTCCGAATGCCATTTCCACTTTTATGGAATACCTGATGGACTATGCATCATACGAAACCCGGCTCATCGGCGAAGACCTGATTGAAGATGTTATCAATTCGATGGAAGGCGTTGCACGCGAACGTGCCGTTCTGTTACTTGAAAAAGTTAAAAAGGGACAACACGATATGTATTGCTAAGCACTTCTCCAACCGGATTGAATTCAGAAAGTGAAAAGCAGAGAAAATGATCCATCGCAAATGTGTTTATTCAACTGCTGTGATCTTAAAAATTGCAGGTTTTTTGGCACACAATAAGTCTGAGATTCTGTTAAAAAAACAAAAGAGGATTAGCGTTTCAACTGGGTCGGCACATTGACAGGATAAGATTTTAATTATCAGCAGTTGAGTAAATTAGGATATTCTGAAATGGAAATAGTACCAGGTTCCCTATGGTTGGTAAAGAATTGCTATTTGTAATTATTCTAAATAATTGTTAATGAGCTTTTTTGTTCTGGAAAATATCTTTAGCTTGGCCATAGTTTTTAATAGTAACCAATAAAAAATTGATATCATGAAAAAATTAGCAATGGTTTTAGCAATGGCCTTTACAATGGGCTTAGCTGTATCAACTGTAAGTGCATCAACAAAAGACGACAAAACAAAAGCAAAAACTGAATGCACTGCTACTGAAAAGAAAGCATGCTGCAAAGATGCAAAAGCTGGCTGTTCAAAAGACGCAAAAGCTGAAACTCCAAAAAAAGATGTAAAATAATCTTTTGTGAGTAGGATAAAATAAAAATGACCGGCAATGCTGGTCATTTTTATTTTATCACGGTTTTACCATGGGGTAGAATTCGGATGATTTAATGTCACAAAGTTCAGTTAAATTAAGATGGTTATTTTTTAGTTGCCTGGTTTTTTGCCACTTGGGTAGTTCCCTTCGCAGGCTCTACTTTTTTATTTACTATCTGTTTTCGGAAATCCCATGGAAGGTTATAGAACACTGAATAAGTAAAATCGAGGGTGAATTTTTTCTCTGCAAGGCCATAACCCGGGATGAAGTATACTGGTGGCATGTTCAGATCGGCCTTGTTGAACCTTACTTTTCCACGTACAGACCATCCCATATAGAAGTTGTGAAATATTTCGCCTTTGATGCCAACAAGAATTTCACCCCAATGAGCGAAATAACTCTGATTACCGAACTGGCTTGTTGTTGATCCCCAGTAGGAATCAATCATATATTGTTTAACTTGTTGATTGGCCAGTGTAAAACCATACCGGAATCCGACGTAAAAAAGATCCCTTTCGTTGATGCTTTTTGCTTCCAGTAAATTGTAGTCTACTCCGATTCTCGAATAAGTGCCCTGTCCTTTGTAATTTATGTATTTGGTTGTGATTTTCATGATGTCATATCCGTTTTCGAATACCGGGAACAGATTGGGTCTGAGTTCCATATCAGCAGAAAACTCATAGCCATACCGGGTTCCTTTCACCCATAAATACTGGAAAGGACGGGTCAAATCCATGCCCACCCGAATTCCACGCATCCGGATAAAATTATCTGTTCTTTTTGGTGCTACTTTCTTTTCCTTTTCAGCCTGACCAAAGCTAAATACCGCCAGCAGGCAAAGGACGAAGGTATAGTATAATATTCTCATGCCAATTTATAGTTACCAGACTGTCAGCAATTTGTATGTCAGCAATTCGGTGATGTGTGTAATCGATTGATTTTAATTTATATTCAAAATAGAATCCTGTTTCCATAGACTCATATTTTTGATATGTTTCATGAATAAAGGTTATCGTGTCAACATATGAGTCAAATGAAATCATAAGTTTTGTTGTGTCGTTGGATGAAAGTGGCAGCATTACTTTTTGAACTGTGGTATCTTTTAGCCATAAATCTTTCCGGCCATCTCCCCATACCGTGATATTTGAAGAAAACGCCTTTTGCGTGTTGGCATTCAGAAAGTAAGTTCCAGCAAAGGCTTGATGAGGCGGATCATACACTTCTTTGCAGGCCGATACGACAAGCAGGATAAAGATCAGATACCAAAATATCTTCATAATGTATTTTTTTGAATGCCGTAAATGTAGGTATATTCAGTCTGAATCGGAAAATCAGGGCAGTTTTTTACTACACTGAAACCTGACAGGTTTTCAAAACCTCTCAGGTTTGGCAAATTGGCATGGGTTGTCTTTACCAAAAATTGAATATCTTTGCGGCAATACGATCAGAGGATTTGATTAATAAGGTTTTTAGAAAATTCAGGAATGAAGAACATACGTAATTTTTGCATTATTGCGCATATCGATCACGGAAAAAGTACACTGGCCGACAGGCTGCTTGAATATACCAAAACTGTTGACGGCCGGGCTATGAAAGCTCAGGTGCTCGACAGTATGGATCTCGAACAGGAACGTGGAATCACCATAAAGAGCCACGCCATCCAGATGTTATACACATACAAAGATCAGGAATATATCCTGAACCTGATTGACACACCCGGACACGTTGATTTTTCGTACGAAGTTTCGCGCTCGATCGCTGCATGCGAAGGTGCCTTGCTCATTATTGATTCAACCCAGGGAATTCAGGCACAAACCATTTCGAATTTATATTTGGCCATTGATCATGATCTGGAAATTATCCCAATCCTGAATAAAATGGATCTTGACAATGCCATGCCTGAAGTCGTCGAAGATCAGATTATTGGTTTGATTGGCTGCCGAAGGACAGATATTATCCGGGCGAGTGGGAAAACTGGTCTCGGCATCGAAGAAATTCTGGAACGAATCGTCAATGATATTCCTGAACCAAAGGGCGTTGATGACGCCCCGCTTCAGGCATTAATTTTCGACTCCGTTTTTAATTCGTTCCGTGGAGTGATTGCTTATTTGAAGGTTGAAAATGGTGTAATCCGGAAAGGCGATCAGGTAAAATTTGTTAATGCATCAAAAGAATATGTTGTCGACGAAGTCGGAGCACTGAAACTCGGGATGTTTGAACGTCCTGAATTGAAGGCCGGAAGCGTTGGATACATTATTTGCGGTATTAAAATGGCCCGCGAAGTAAAAGTAGGAGATACCGTAACGCATTCGAAAGCACCCTGCGAAAAGGCCATTGATGGTTTTGAAGAAGTTAAACCGATGGTTTTTGCCGGAGTTTACCCCATTGATTCAGAGGATTATGAAGACCTTCGTTCGTCGATGGAGAAACTGCAGTTAAATGATGCTTCACTCACCTATGAGCCTGAATCGTCAGCTGCGCTTGGCTTTGGTTTCCGTTGCGGATTCCTCGGACTGTTGCATATGGAAATTGTTCAGGAGCGCCTCGATCGCGAGTACGATATGAACGTGATTACAACGGTTCCCAACGTGCTATACCACGTGCATACCACCAAAGGAGAAACAATCAATGTGTACAACCCTTCCGGACTTCCGGCCACAACTACCATCGACGATATTGATGAGCCGTTTATCCGTGCCAATATCATCACTGCTTCCGATTATATCGGGCCAATCATGACTTTATGTCTGGAGAAACGTGGATTGCTTTTAAAACAGGATTATCTGACTATCGACCGTGTGGAGATGGTTTTCGATCTTCCACTGGGCGAAATTGTTTTCGACTTTTACGATAAACTGAAAAGTATTTCGAAAGGATATGCTTCGTTCGATTACCACATGCTCGATTTCCGTCC
Organism: Bacteroidia bacterium; assembly: GCA_037143155.1. GTDB lineage: Bacteria > Bacteroidota > Bacteroidia > Bacteroidales > Prolixibacteraceae > Aquipluma. The sequence goes on along the minus strand of JBAWZG010000001.1, from coordinate 20,026 downwards.
GGCCAAACTGGTGCGTTTGGATATCCTCCTGAACGGCGAAATGGTTGATGCTTTATCGACGCTGATTCATGTCAGCAATGCCTATAGTTTTGGTAAACGGATGTGCGAGAAACTGAAAGAGTTGATTCCACGCCAGCAGTTCGATATTGCCATTCAGGCAGCCATTGGGGCAAAAATCATTTCGCGCGAAACTGTAAAAGCAGTGCGGAAGGACGTTACAGCCAAATGCTATGGAGGTGACATTACCCGTAAACGCAAACTGCTCGAGAAACAGAAAAAAGGAAAAAAACGCATGAAGCAGGTAGGCAATGTGGAAGTTCCGCAGAATGCATTTTTAGCGGTCTTGAAACTGGATTGATTAAATGAGCAGAGGCTGACTGAAATTTCCACCACATGAGTATTTAAATAATATTTACATCATGCATCTATTCAGAAAGAATTCTCTTTTACTTTCAGTATTCCTACTTCTGATAACTGTAACAGTAAATCTGAATGGTCAGACCAGTTCATTCCGAATCGTTGGCTACGTTCCCAATTGGATCAATGTCAGTTCATTTGCTCAGAATTTTAATTACAAACAGGTCACACACATCAACTATGCGTTTCAAAATCCTAATTCAACCGGCGACCTGGTTGAAAGCAATACGGGATTGGCTATTCTAATTGAAAAGGCTCACCAAAATAATGTAAAAGTTCTGATTTCACTTGGAGGAGCAGGCTCTGCAGACGTTCCGGTCAAGACATATTATCAGGATCTGATCAGTACTTCAGCAAAAAGGGCCGGGTTCATACATAAAATCGTTATCTATTTGAACAAATTCAAGCTTGATGGTTTGGATGTTGATGAAGAAGGTCCGGCCATCAATTCTTATTATGGAACTTTTATCAAACAGTTGGGCGACTCATTAAAACCTCAGGGAAAGCTTCTGACCGCTGCAGTAGGCTGGGGAGCTGAGAATATTCCAAATTCATGCCTGCCACTTTTCGATTGGGTCAATCTGATGGCATACGATTACAAGGGAAACTGGAATTTGTCAGATCCCGGACAGCACTCGCCATACTGGTATGCCCAGCAAATGATTAAAGCATGGAAAATCCGGGGAGTAAAAAAAGAAAATCTGTGTTTGGGACTTCCATTTTACGGATACGGTTTTTACAAAATGCCCGGAAGCTTCAACTACGTTGACATCTTGGCCAAATATCCGGATGCCTGGCAAAAAGACGAGGTTGGTGATACGATCTATTATAATGGGATGTCAACAATTTGGAAGAAGACAAAGCTGGCCATGGCTGAAACTTCAGGAGTAATGATCTGGGAATTATCGAATGATGTTAAAAGCGACAAATCATTACTGAAAGTGATCTCGTCAACGGTAGACTCGTTAAAAACCTCAGCTTCCAATATTCTTGAAAAAACCAAAGGCATTTCAATTTATCCAAATCCTGCAGGAAATGAACTGGTCATTGATAATTTTTCATCAAGGAAAACTTCATCGGTTGATGTGCTGAATGTTCTGGGAGAATTGGTTAAAACATTCAATCCTGAAAATGGGACAGGCCAGATAAGTCGAATCGATATTTCTTCCTTAGCCAATGGAACTTACATTTGCCGGTTAAATTCTCCGGAAGGTATTTGTTCTGGCTTATTTATAAAGGAATAACAAAACAAAAAATCCCGCTTTTCAGCAGGATTTTATCTCTATGATTTCCAGGTTTCAGATTACATGATCAGTTTATAGCCTTTGCCGTGAACATTGATGATTTCAACCTTTGGATCATCTTTCAGATGTTTCCTGAGTTTGGTAATGTATACGTCCATACTACGGGCATTGAAATAGTTGTCGTCGATCCAGATGGTTTTCAGGGCAAAGTTGCGCTCTAAAACCTTGTTGGCGTTGTTGCAAAGCAGTCGGAGCAGTTCGGCCTCTTTGGTGGTTAACTTAACTTCTTCTTCTCCACCTGAAAGAATTTGTTTGCGCGAATCGAAGGTGTAGATTCCAAGTTTGTAAATCGCATCTTCCAGCGAATTGGTATCCTGACTGATCCGCCGCATAATGGCTTCGATACGAAAGATCAATTCTTCCATACTGAACGGTTTGGTGATATAATCGTCGGCACCAATCTTGAATCCTTCCAGGACATCTTCCTTGAGATTTTTGGCAGTCAGAAAAATTATCGGAATATCCATATTGAGTAAGCGAATATCTTTTGCCAGGGTAATTCCATCTTTTTTTGGCATCATAATATCCAGAATGCAGAGATTATACGAATTGTTCTTCGTGAATCCTTTATAGGCAGCCTCTCCGTCTGGAAACAAATCGGTTTCATATCCTTTGGCAACCAGGTATTCTTTAAGTAACATACCAAGGTTTTCATCATCCTCGGCCAAAAGCAATTTTACTTTTTTTTCCATGTTCTTCTAAGTTAATTGGAAAATATATCATGAATTTTGTTCCTTTATTCAGTGCACTTTCAACTTTTATTTTGCCTTTATGGGCGTCAACAATTTTCTTAACGTAACTCAATCCAAGACCGAAGCCTTTTACATCGTGAACATTGCCTGTCGGGACGCGGTAGAACCGTTCAAATATCTGGCCAACATGTTCGCTTAGAATTCCGATTCCATGATCTTTTACTGAAACTACCAGATATTCATCTTTGAGTTCGGTAGAAATGATGATTTTCGGTTCGTCCTTGCTATATTTTACTGCATTGTCGAGCAAGTTAAACAAAACATTCGTAATATGAACTTCATCGCCTTTTATGATGGCGGGATCAGCTTTTAACTCTGAAGTTAATTCACCGTTCTTTGACTTGACTCGCAGTTCAAAGTTTAAAACTACGGAATGAATTAAGCTGTTGATATTAACTTCCTTAAATTTAAGCTTCAGGTTGCCTTCATTGAAGACTGCCATTTGCAGCACTTTTTCAACCTGAGTTGTCAGGCGTTTACTTTCCTGATAAATTATTCCGGAGATGTGATCAATGCTTTTGGGGGTATTGTTAACCGTATTGTCACGCAACATCTGACTGGCCAGTGAAATGGTTGAAATCGGAGTTTTCAGCTCGTGAGTCATGTTGTTAATGAAGTCGTTTTTGATGTTCGAGAGTTTCTTCTGCCTCAGGATAATCAGGATGGTAAATACAAAAATTCCGATCAGCATGGCTGTAAGCACAAAGGTCGGAATGACCAGAATGCCGGTTTCTTTCAGCAAAAAGGTATTCTGTTTTGGAAAGTACACATATAGCCAGTTTGGTTTCGGATTTTCATCGTTTGGGAACAATACGATCCGGTATTCATTCTGCTGGTTTGAACTGTAATTTTTATCTCCGGAAATGAATCGTTCTTTGCCTTGTGGAAATGTTTTAACGGCATGTTTGAAATCCAGGTTGATTCCCTGACGTTTTAATTCCATTTTAATCGAAAGTCCGAGTGTACTTGCGTTAATCCGGTCTTCGATGGGCGATTCTGAAAGTAGAGCAGCAAAGGTCTGCAGTTCAAGCATACGGGCTTTTTGATCCATTCGCTCCTCGTATTTCTGACTAACAAAACTATTGTATTCATGAATGACATCAAACGCATTCGGGTAATCGCCCGGACGTCCTCTTTCATTCTTTTCATCCTTCTTCGGCACATTATAGTCAATTTTCAACTCTTCAGTAACTGTACTTCCTGAAGCTTTTTGAGAATATCGGAATGAAAGCAGCGCATTCTGCTGACTTAGGGTCTCGGAAATAGAATGTTGATTGTTCCCCGGAAAAATACCGCTGTTCCTTTTTGGGAAGAGAGTCCGGTCATGTTCTGCAAGTAAAGACACCTCTTCTAATTCGAGACGGTTGGAAACCTGTATCAGGGCACTTTTAACTGCAGCGTCAAATTGTTCTTCCTTAATCTCAAGTGCTTTTATGATAGAATTAGTTTGTACCAGAATTAAGCTGGTCATTACCAAAACCATTAAAACAATCAAAGTTATAATTACCCTTCTGCTCATAGCACAAATATAGCCTTAAAAGTCGCTGATAATAAATACTTAACAATATTTAACATCGGTTTTTGTTCGTTAACAACAACCGGATAGGATCAGAAAATGAATAGAATTGCCTTAATTTTCGCCCTGAAATTTGGTCGTAAATGGAAACGGATAGTCTTATTTTGTCAGTTTATTCTGAAGAAGAAGCATCTTCTGATAGTTCTTTAATTTTATCAACGGCAACTTTCGATGCGTTTTGTTGTGCCTCTTTTTTTGATGTCCCGGAACCTTTTCCAAGAAGTTCATTGTCGACTTCAATAGTTGCGATAAACCAGGGCTGTTTACCATCGTTTTTGCTTTCGTCGACCGTATCAAACGAAACAGTTTTTTTATTTTTCTGCGACCATTCAATCAGTTGGCTTTTATAATTGGTATTCGTATTTTGTACTTCAACCAGATTGACATAATTGTTCAGCAGTTTGCGGGTAATGAATTTTTTAGCTTCCGGATAACCTTTGTCGAGGTAGATTGCACCAATGAGTGCCTCAAGGGTATCGCCATAGATGTGACTCGATTCCATGGTCGAGGTAGTGTTCGACTGAATGAAATGATTGAGACCAATCTGATAAGTAAGTTGTGTCAGAAAGCTGCGGTTGACCAGTTTTGATCTCATTTGGGTCAGGTAACCTTCATCCTGGTTTGGGAACCGGTTGTACAAGAAGTCGGCAATGGCCGCTCCCAAAATGGCATCACCCAGGTATTCAAGCCGCTCATTGTTCACGTAATTTCCCTGCGAATCAATTTTTGAAGCCGACTTGTGAATGACAGCGATATCGTAAATTCGTAAATTTGTAGGATAAAAACCCAGCAGTGATCTCAAAAATAAATAAAACTCTTTTCTAGAAGAAGAAAAGAGTTTTATTCTTTGAACTATAGTTCGTATCACTTTAATTAGATTTTCTTGAAGATAACAGTAGCGTTATGCCCGCCAAAACCAAACGTATTACTTAAAGCAGTTTTGATTTTGCGTTCTTTAGCTACATTGAAGGTGAAATCAAGTTTTGAGTCAATTTCAGGATCATCAGTAAAGTGATTAATTGTAGGCGGTATAATACCATCCTGCATTGCGAGGATACATGCAATTGCTTCAACAGCTCCGGTGGCTCCCAAAAGGTGACCAGTCATCGATTTCGTCGAACTGATGCTTAATTTGTAAGCATGTTCTTTAAATAATTTCTGGATAGCTTGTGGTTCAGCAATATCTCCCAAAGGAGTTGAAGTTCCGTGAACATTAATGTAATCAATGTCTTCCGCATTTAACCCTGCATCTTCCAAAGCCCATTTCATGCATAAAATTGCACCACCTGATTCAGGGTCTGGGGCAGTCATGTGGTAAGCATCGGCCGACATACCTCCGCCAGCCAGTTCTGCATAAATTTTTGCACCACGTTTAACAGCATGTTCATATTCCTCTAAAATGAGGGCAGCTGAACCTTCTCCCATCACAAATCCATCGCGGCCCAAATCAAAAGGACGTGATGCTGTTAACGGATCATCATTTCGGGTAGAGAGGGCTCGCATCGAATTGAACCCGGCTAAACCTGCAGGATTAATTGCTGCCTCAGAACCTCCGGAGATAAAAACATCCACTTTACCCAGACGAATATAATTCATCGCTTCGATAAGGGCAGTAGACGAAGAAGCACAAGCTGTTACCGTTGTGAAATTTGGGCCCCTGAATCCGTATCGAATGGATAGCAATCCGCTTGCAATATTGGCAATCATTTTCGGAATAAAGAAAGGAGAATAACGAGGCATCTCGCTTTTATAATTCAACGTTTCTTCGAAGAAGGTTTGTAAACCTCCGATACCGGCACCCCATACAACTCCTGCCCTCTCTTTGTTCAGTTTTTCGAGATCAAGGCCTGAATCTTCTATTGCCTGCGCTGCTGCTGCATACGCATACAATGTAAACGGATCATGTTTCCTGATTTCTTTTTTCTCAACGTAAACTGAAGGATCGAAATTCTTCAGTTCGCAGGCAAAAGTTGTTTTGTGTGTTGTGGCATCAAAATGGGTAATAGGGCCTGCGCCGCTTTTCCCATTTTTCAAGCCTTCCCAATATTCCTCAATAGAATTACCAAGCGGGTTTACAGTTCCAAGGCCGGTAACAACTACCCGTTTAAATTCCATAAATTTTGCTTAATTATTATTACTTCAGATTTGCTTCGATGTGGTTGATTGCCTCACCTACAGTTGAGATTTTTTCGGCTTGATCATCTGGAATAGCCAAATCAAATTCCTTCTCAAATTCCATAATCAATTCAACGGTGTCAAGTGAATCAGCACCAAGGTCATTGGTGAATGAAGCTTCATTGGTTACTTCACTTTCATCAACTCCTAATTTGTCAACAATAATTGCTTTTACTTTTGCTGCAACGTCAGACATAATTCTAAATTTTTGGTTAATATTAAAATTGTTTCAAAAAATTCGATGCAAAGTAATAAATTTACACCTGATATTTCAAACAAAAAATGATTTAAATGAATGAATAAAGTTTTAATGATGTCATTGCTTCGGCTATATTTGAATCTTTCATTCCAAAATTCCATTAAACATAAATTATTAAACAAACGATAAATGAAAAGAATTGCCATTTTTGCCTCTGGTTCCGGAACCAATGCTGAAAAGATAATTGATTATTTTTCAAGCAGTAAGGAGGTTGTTGTTGACTCAGTTTGGTCAAATGACGAAAATGCCTACGTTTTAATCAGGGCGGAGAAATTAGGTATTGAAACAATTACGTTCGACAGTGATGAATTTTACCGAAGCAATGATATTCTGGATCGTTTGTACGATCACCGGATTGACATGATCGTTCTGGCCGGTTTCCTATGGCTTGTTCCACGTAATCTGACTGAATTATTTACCGTAGTAAATATTCATCCCGCCTTGTTACCTAAATATGGCGGCAAAGGAATGTATGGAATGAATGTTCATAAAGCTGTTTTAGCCTCCAAGGATAAAGAATCAGGAATAACCATCCATCAGGTGAACCAGGATTACGATAAAGGGAAAGTCATATTTCAGGCAACCTGCCCGATTTTACCCAAGGATACTCCGGAAACACTTGCTGCGCGAATCCACGAACTGGAGCATCAGAATTACCCTCGTGTGATTGAAGAGGTCCTGTTGAATGATGAAGACGAGAACTGACAAATAATCCTTGTTGAAACTATATAATTGATGCAATGCCACTTGCTTTATTAAACGGGTGGCATTGTAATTTTGCTATCGAGTACATATTATATTGATTCAACGGATCAAAGGGCAGGAAATGAAATTTAAGATTTGTATTTTACTGAGTAAACCTAAAAACTAAACCAATCCATGAAAAACCAATTCCTGTCAATCCTGACATTTTGCTTTTTGACAACATCTTTGTTGTTTGCTGAATCTGGCAGCAAAGTTTCCGACAATCTTTCCATGACCAGTAAAATATTGAAGATGGATCGCAAATATGCCATTTACCTGCCCCCCGGTTATGAAACTTCGGATCGAAGTTATCCGGTTCTTTATCTTTTACACGGCTCAGGCGACGACCAAACAGGCTGGATTCAGTTTGGAGAAGTAAAAAACATTGCCGATAAAGCCATTCAGGAAGGAAAGTGTACTGCCATGATTATCGTAATGCCTGATGGAAATACCGGACAGCGTGGCTATTTCAACAGCCCCAAAGGGGACTGGAATTATGAAGATTTCTTCTTTCAGGAGTTTATGCCTTTTATCGAAAAAACTTATCATATCCGTGCCGATAAAAAATACCGGGCGATTTCAGGCTTGTCGATGGGCGGCGGGGGAACTTTCATGTATGCTTTGCATCATCCGGAACTGTTTTCATCGGCTTGTCCCTTGAGCGCTTCAACAGGTCCAATCTCGATGGAAGAGGCTGCAACCCGTTGGGAAAAACAATATCCGGGAATTTCGAAAGATGAACTCACCAAATATTTTGTTCGGCACAGTGCTCTTGAATTGGTAAATGCCATGCCAGACGATCAGAAAAAAGCGGTGCGCTGGTACATCGATTGTGGTGATGATGATTTTCTGTTCGAAGGTAACTGTCTGGTACATATCGCTATGCGTAAAAAGGAAATTCCTCACGAATTTCGTATCCGCGACGGCGCACACAACTGGACTTACTGGCGCGAAGCCTTGCCGACTGTATTGGAATTTGTCTCTCAATCGTTTCACCAATTTTAATAATCTAAAATTCTACATCGAAGGTAATCGGTAGAAAATTTGAGCTTATTCTTTCTAATGGTTGGAATTGAATGAATTCTATTCAGGTCTGGCAAAACCAATTTGGTTGCTGAATAATCGGCGACAGGGAGAACTTCGCAGTCCTTCGGGAAATTGAAGAGAGAAGTTCTCGTTTTGGGAAATTCGCGTCACGAATGATTTGACAAATGGATCAACAAGTTAGTCGGTTAGGTGCAATATCCGAACTTCAGCAGCTACCCTTCTGTACTTCCATCCTATTGACTTATCAGCAAAATTGAAGAATAATCGTATGTTAATTTTATCTGACGTTTACCTCTCCAAATGATCAAATCAACGTATTTCAGAATACTTTTGGTGACCTTAATTTTAGGATCATTATTCTTCCCAATTTTTATAACAATCGGGAAGTGGAATGAGTCATATTCATTTAAAAGTATTAACTAAAATATTTAAACGGGATGGAAAATTCAAAAAATCAGGAAGCCTTAGACTACCACAAAAAGGGCAGGCCTGGAAAGATTCAGGTGGTGCCCACTAAACCTTACAGTACCCAACGCGATTTATCGCTGGCCTATTCACCGGGAGTGGCGATTCCTTGCCTGGAGATCGAAAAAGATCTTCAATGTGCCTACGATTACACTGCCAAAGGAAATCTGGTTGCAGTGATATCTAACGGAACAGCCGTGCTCGGACTGGGCGATATTGGAGCGCTGGCCGGAAAACCGGTAATGGAAGGGAAAGGCCTCTTGTTTAAAATATTTGCCGACATCGATGTGTTCGATATTGAAGTAGATGAGAAAGATCCGGCGAAATTTATTGAAGTAGTAAAAGCCATTGCCTGTACTTTTGGCGGTATCAACCTCGAAGATATTAAAGCTCCCGAATGTTTTGAAATTGAAGAAAAACTGAAGGAAGCGCTTGATATTCCAATCATGCACGACGATCAGCATGGAACTGCAATCATTTCAGGAGCAGGATTACTGAACGCACTGGAATTGGTTGGAAAGAAAATTGAAGATGTACAAATTGTTGTTAATGGTGCAGGCGCATCTGCCTCGGCCTGTTCGTTGCTTTATATACGTTTGGGTGCCGATCCGAAGAAGTTGGTGATGGTCGATAGCAAAGGTGTGATTTCGGTTCGTCGTACCGACCTGAACAGCCGGAAACAACCATTTGCCACTGAACTTCCATGCAATACCCTTGCTGAAGCAGTGGCCGGTGCCGATGTTTTTCTGGGACTTTCGGTTGCAAATATTTTGTCTCAGGATATGGTACGCAGTATGGCAGATAACCCGATCGTATTTGCTTTGGCCAATCCGAATCCTGAAATTCCTTATGCCGATGCTATCGCTTCTCGCCCTGACTTAATTTTTGCAACAGGACGAAGCGATCATCCTAATCAGGTGAATAATGTTCTTGGATTTCCTTATATTTTCCGGGGTGCACTGGACGTACGTTCAACCGGAATTAATGAAGAGATGAAAGTGGCTGCAGTACGGGCTATTGCCGAGCTGGCCAAAAAGCCTGTTCCGGAAGTGGTCACTGCCGCCTATAATACTACCTCGCTCAGTTTCGGACGGCAGTATATTATTCCAAAACCACTTGATCCCCGTTTGTTGGTTACCGTTGCTCCGGCAGTTGCCAAAGCTGCCATGGAAAGCGGTATTGCCCGAAAACCGATTAAAGATTGGGACAAATATACCGAAGGACTGCTTCAAAGAATGGGTCTCGATAATAAATTGATCCGCGGATTGACGGAGAAAGCTCAGGAAAATCCTAAACGCGTTGTTTTTGCCGAAGCTAACCACATCAACATGTTGAAAGCTGCTTCGGTAGCACGGGCCGAGGGTATTTGTATTCCAATTCTTCTTGGAAATGAAGAGCGGATTGAGAAACTCATCAACAAACACAGTATTGATCTGGACGGAGTTGAAATTGTGAATCTTCGACACGACAGGGAAGGATCAAAACGTAAAAAGTATGCCAAAATGCTATCAGCCAAACGCCAGCGTGAAGGTATGACTTACGATGAAGCGTATGAAAAAATGTTCGACCGCAACTATTTTGGAATGATGATGGTTGAATCCGGCGATGCTGATGCATTTATAACCGGCGTTTATACCAAATATCAGGATGCCATTATACCTGCCATCGAAATTGTTGGGATGCGCGAAGGACTCAACCACATTGCCGGTTTGAATATTGTAACCACCAAACTGGGCACTTTCTTCTTTGCCGATACCATGGTGAACAATCATCCATCAAAGGAAACCCTGATTGACATCGCTAAACTGACTCAGAATGCAGTTAAACTATTCAATACTGAACCGGTAATGGCAATGGTTTCCTATTCGAATTTCGGTGAACGTGCGGTTGGTAGCCCTGCAATGATCCATGAAGCAGTTGAATATTTGCATAAGAATAATCCGGAAATGATGATTGACGGCGAGATGCAGGTGAATTTTGCTCTTGACCGCGATTTGCGTCACGATAAATACCCATTTTCGAAAATCGACGGTTTGAATGTAAATACGCTTATTTTCCCAAACCTCAGTTCGTCTAATATCGCCTATAAATTAATGCTTGAATTGGGTATGAGCGACACGATCGGGCCAATACAAATGGGATTGAACAAACCGATCCATATTCTGGATGTGGAAAGCTCGGTTCGTGATATTCTGAATATGGTAACTATCTCGGTAGTTGATGCTCAATTTGAAGAAATGAAGGCTAAAAACCTTGTTCTATAGGTTGGAATCTTCAGGAATATAACTGAATTTAGAATAAATGAAGAAGCCTTACTGATTGTTTTCAGTGAGGCTTCTTTCGTTACATTCTGATTTCCGTTTTTCGTGTCTGCATCTTTCCGGACTATGCCGGATATTTGCAGATGTATTTTGATTTTATGCCAGGAAGTAGTTGGATTATTGTAGAATTTGAATGGATATCAAAAGCCGACTCAAAATGAAACCCAGGACTTACTTCATCATATCCAGAATAATTGGTTTTAGTCCGCTAAAGAAAAATTCGACTGCAATAACCATTACAATCAGGCCCATCAGACGCATCATCACATTATTGCCGGTTTGCCCCAGAATTTTAATGATCCGCGAAGAGCTATACAATATCAGGTAGGTAATCAGTATTACGAGAAAGATTGCTCCAAAAAGAATTGTTTTTCGTTCGATCGTGGCCGCATCTTCCATCAGAACTATAGCGTTGGTAATGGCACCCGGGCCGCAAATCATAGGTATTGCCAATGGAGTGATGGAAATATCGCTGACATAACTCTTAACCTCAGAGTCCTTTATTTTTACCTGACCTAACCTTGCCTGAAGCATATCCATGCCCATGATGAAGAAGATGACCCCACCAACAATCCGGAAGCTGTTCACTGAAATTCCAAAGAATTTGAACAGCAGCTGACCCGAAAGGGCAAAAAATACGATCGTTATAAATCCAATGATCGAAGCCTTTTTTGCGGTGGCATTCCGGTGCTTCACATCCAGTTCCGAGGTCATGGTCATGAAGATAGGCATCGTTCCCAACGGATTGATCAGGGTAAAAAAGGATGTAAAACAAAGTAGACCGAATGAGATGGAGTCTTGCATCGAAAGTTTTTTGTTGATGATAAATACTCTTAGTGTTGTGTTAATGAAGAATCGATGCATTGTCATGCCGAACTTGTTTCGGCATCCCTTAATTGAATGAGACCCCGATCCCGAGAACTCGGGACGGGGTGACTGGTACTTGTCAGAATTAAGTTAACACAACACTATTTTATATGTCTTTTCAAAGAATATTTTATTGTCATTCATAGTCATTTTGGTATTCCCAGTTTACTTCTGAGCAGCAACAAATGACTACCAATGACAATGAATGACAAGCTTTTATTTATTTCAGGTAATTCTCAATAAACGCATTTTTTGGTTCGGAAACAGTTTTGTTCCAAACAGCCCGTGGAGTTTCGTTGTTCAAATTATGTTCGCGGTAGGGCACCGAATAGATGATCTTTTTGCCTTTTGCCTGATTAATTGCAGCATAAACCGAAGTGGAGGGACAAGTTTGGTCGATGAGCCCGATTTCCACGACAATTGTGGCTTTTGAAAATTGCAAGAGGTTTGCTGTATCAAAGTATGGGATTGCCTTCTTTATTTTTTCCTGATCGCCTGAATGTTCATACGGCTGAGGCCATCCACTTTTGCGATTTGCAAATATTCCTCCCCAGTCGCACATGGCCGGAACGGTAGCAACCACGGCCGAGACCCGGCTGTCGAGACCAGCCGCTGCCAGTGCTTGTCCGCCACCCTGACTTTCGCCGATCACCAGAATGCGTTTTCCATCCCATTCCGGTTGTCTGGTCAGAAATTCGATGGTACGGATTAACCGCAGATACATTCCCCTGAAGTAGAAATCTTCACGGCTTTCGAGGCCGCTGACGTAATAATTCTTCAATTCACCGGCATCCAGATTGTTGTAATATTCGTCCGGCTGGCCGTTGAGCATTCCATGTGCATTCAGGTCGAAGCAAAGTACTCCTTTTCCCTTTTTTGCATAGTGTACTGCATTCGTAACTTCCGAACGGCACCACCATCCTTTAACACCGGCGGCATGCACCAGCAAAACGATTGGAAGTGACCGCATCGCAGCTTTTTCGGGTTTTGCAAAATAACCCTTTGCTGTTTTTGGGCCGGCACAATTGATTTCCGTGTCAAAGCAAACATAACCTTTCTCGGTGGTTTCTGCCTTTTTCGATTTCACCTCCATCCGCTGAGCATTCAGTCTTTGTTTTTCCTGATTCCAGTATTCTTTCAGGTCTTTGGGGCATTCGCTTCCCGGTTTGATTTTTTTCGGATCAACGATTAATCCAATACTTTGCTTTTTCTCCTTGATTTTTGCTTCGATAATGACCGAACACGGTTCTTTGAAAGTACCTTCGAAAATTACGAACGAATCTTGAGTTGGTAGAAAAGCATTATTTATAAGGATTTGATTGTTGTTCTTCCGAACAATTACAAACAGCGAATCTTTGGTTTCCTGACTGATTATTGCTGTGATTTGGATCTTTTGACCCTTTTTGTATATCCCGTTTTCATGAGTTTGCTTCAGGATAATGGTTTGAGCCTGAACAGTACAAGCGAAAACTAAAAGGAACAGAATAATAAACGAGGATAGGAATCTGGTTTTCATTTCAGGTTGATTGATTAGTTTATTGTTGTAAAAATACAATAATGAATTAGATTCTATTTCACCTCATCTTCTTCCGGGAATTCAGCCTCAAGTGCGGAGTCTTCCTCCTCATTCTCTTCGTATATTTCAATGATTGGTTCAGTAAATGCTTTGCTAACCAGTCGTTTGTCGAGAGTGAGTAACAGTGAAGGGAGAACCATGATATTGAAGAACATGGCAAAAAGCAATGTGGTTGAAATCAGGATTCCTAAAGCCTGTGTTCCGCCAAATTCGGAGACAATGAATACACTGAATCCAAGTACAAGTACGATGCTCGTGTAAATCATGCTGAAACCGGCTTCGCGAAGTGCATTTAATGCGGAAATTTTTATCGCGCCATCATTGACTTTCAGTTCGTGCCGGTATCGGGACAGGTACTGAATGGCATTATCAACCGAAATTCCGAGTGCAATGCTGAATACAATGATGGTTGATGGTTTGATTGGAATACCGGAGAATCCCATGATTGCACCAGTAATCAGCAAAGGAACGATGTTTGGGCCCATGGAAACAAGTATCATGCGAAAGGATGAAAACAGAAATGCCATGAGAATCGAGATCAGGATGATCGCGATAATTACACTTTCAAATAAATTCAGGATCAGGAAGTTGGTTCCTTTGGCATAAAGAACGCTATTACCGGTCACTTTAACATTGAATTTTGATTTATCAAAAATACTGTCAACCTGCGGAAGTATATTCGACATCAGTGCATCCATGTGTTTGGTTCCTACATCAGCCATCTGGAAACTTATCCTGGTTATCTGCTTGGTACTGTCGATGAATGTTTTCAGTAAATCGCCGCCGCTTCCCTGTACTTTTTGCGGCATATAGCTTAAAATGAAGTTCTTTTCCATCGAACTTGGAAGTGAGTATTTGCTCGAATCGCCTCCGTAATAAGACTGACGCGCAAATTTAAACACCTCGACCAGCGAAAGTGGTTTCGAAAATTCAGGGTATTGGTTGATCATGTTTTGCAGTCGGTCAATTTTTTGGATGGTTGAATAGGTCATCACCCCGTTTTTCTTTTTGGTATCTACCGAAATCTCGAAAGGCATTACTCCTCCGAAGTTATTTTCAAAGAATTTAAGGTCGATGTAAACCGGATCATTACTTCTGAAATCATCCACTATTTTTCCTGAAGTTTTCATCAGGCTCAACCCAATAAAACCTACAATAACAAGGCTTCCGGCAATGCCGTAAATCAGGTTTCGCCTGAAACTGATCAGGTAAATCACTTTGTCGAGCACGGCGCCAAAGAAGTTGTTGTCGAGATGTTTAAGGTGTTTCGGTGTGGGTGGTGCAAGTAAGCTGAAAATGATGGGGAGCAAAACGATGCACAAGACATATAAGATCATGATGTTGAGAGCGGTAATAAGACCAAATTCCCGAAGCAACTGATTAGGAACCAAAATAAAAGCGGCAAACCCAAGGGCAGTAGCGGCATTGGTCATGAGTGAGGCAAACCCGATGCGATGTATCACCTGCGATAATGCCCTCATTTTATTCCCGTGATTTTTATATTCCCAATGGTATTTATTCAGAATGTAAATGCAGTTTTCAATTACAATAATTACAATGAGCGAAGGAATTACTCCACTCAGGATGGTGATTTTATAATGAAAAAGCGACAAGGTTCCCAAAACCCAGGTAATGCTAATTGCAACAATCAGCAACGAACTTAAAACAACCCTCACCGATCTGAAAAACAGGAACATGATAAATGCGGCGACGGCAATACTGATCAACACGAAAAGGAAAAGTTCGTGTTTTATCTTTCCCATGGTAATTGTCCGGATATACGGCATTCCGGAGTAGTGAATCTCTACCTTATTTTGAGTGCGGTAGGCTTCAACAGCTTTAACAACATTGTCAATTAATGCAATCCGGCTGACATCATTCAGCTTATTTTTGTCTAATGCGATCGTCATCAACGATGCCTTGGTTTTGGGATTGAACAACATTCCCTCGTAAAATTTCAGGCTAAGGATTACATTTTTGAGGCTGTCGACTTCAACCTGAGTGGTGGGTTTCTGAGTAACCAGCGGCTTGATAATGAACTTATGGTCTGCTTCATTTTTTATCAGGGTTACCGCCCTCGAGATATTTACGACCTCTTTAACTCCGTCTATTTCACGAATTTTAGTGCCAAGGTCAGCCCAGGCATTAAACTGGCTGAGCGTGAAAATGTCCGGATTAATAGCTCCGACCACAATTAAATTTCCATCTTCTCCAAACAGCTTTTTGAACTCAAGGTATTGAATTCTGGTGCTATCCTTGTCGGGCAGCATCGGTGCGTTATCGTACGAAAGCTTTACATCTTTGCCTTTGTATGCCATAAATATGGTCATCAAGACCAAAACGACAACAAGGAGAAATCTGTTTCTAAGAATGAATCGGGAAATATATGTAAACATTAGCAGGAAATAATGATCTGTTTTATAATCAGATGTTTATGTATAACGTTTTATTGCGCCCAAAAATACTACAATATTGGTACTTTACCAAGTGACAGCTTACAAAACGCCAATGAAAAAAGTTCGGTTGCACGTGGAAATATTTAATACCGCCTTCTTCAGTTGATTTATTTTTTCTGTTCCAAAATCATGTCTTTCATCCCGTCAGAAAAGAATACCTCATAGTTTCCCTGCTGATCGGTGTAGACAAAATAGACTTCGATTCCGTGAAGTTTTTCCAAAAGCTCCTTGCTTTTTTCAACTCCCAGAACCATGAATGTGGTGGCATAGGCATCGGCGGTCATGCAATCATCGCAGACAACCGAAGCACTCAGTAGCGTATTTCGGGCTGGAAAGCCCGTTTTTGGATCAATGGTATGAGCATATTTTACACCTTTCTCCACAAAGAAACTACGGTAATTTCCGGAAGTCGACAAGGCTTTATTTTTGATTTCAACAATGGCCTGAAGGTCGCTGCCAGGCATCATGTTATCGTCTTTTGGCCGGTCAATCCCAATATGCCAGAACTGATCCCGGGCATTGGTCCCAATTCCCCGAACTTCGCCACCAATTTCAACGAGGTAATTTTTCAGGCCTTTACTTTTAAAAAAATCGCAGACCAGATCAGTAGAATAACCTTGTGCAAGCGCATTGACATCGAGTTTCACACCAGGATACTTCTTGATTACTTTACGGCCTTCGAGTTTGACTTTATTCATACCCACAAATTGCAGCAAACTGTCGATATAGGCCGTGTCGTGTTTCATTACTGGGCCGCTTCCAAACCCCCAGGCCTTGCAAACCGGGCCGACGGTAATATCGAAAGCGCCTCCTGAACTTGCATTTACCTCTGCTGACTTATTAAAAACTTGAATAAACCATTCATCTGCCTCAACTGTCTGTTCGTTGTTATTTATCCTGGAAATAATGGAGGTTGAATCGTAGATGGAAAGTGAACGGTTGAACGCTTTCAGGATGGAATCAATATCCTGACTGTAATCCTGATTATTTGAATTCTCGTAGGTGATATTGTAAGTGGTACCTTGCGCGAAACCGGAGACTTTCATGTACTCGCTTTTTTTTGGTTGACAGGCTGTCAGAAAAAGCAGGACGAAGAGGGCTAATCCAATGAATTTCATGAAGTTTACTTTAGGGGTTTACTGTAAAAGTCTTGGATGCAATTTGGGTTTATTTTCTGACATTCTCAAAATGATTAACTAAATTTGAATGAAGGAATTAGTTTAACCGGAATGGCAGAATATGAAAGTTAAAAGAATTGATTACACGCGTTTGACAATGATCATTTTTCTGATCATTCTGATGGCTGTGATTGCATCGCTTACCATTGGGAGAGACATTTACGAGCACAACGGGAAGAGCCTGCTTTCTTTTGCCATTGTAAATTTTTCGGGCTATTTATTTTTCTTTCTTCTTATGCCCGTTGAACTGCCATTTATTTATTACCTCCGGACCGGTTATGATCCATTAATTCTTAACCTGGTAGCCATCGGAACTGCAATGGCTTCGCAAGTGATTGATTATCTGGTTGGTTATTTTTTCAGTACAAAAATAATTGATCGTCTGATCGGTCGAAAACGATATGAAAAAGCTGAATTCGAAATCAGGAAGTATGGTAAGCTAACCTTGTTTTTTAGCAATCTGCTGCCTCTTTCATCTCCGGTAATTTCGCTGGCCGCCGGAATGTTGAAATACCATGTTAAAGATGCTGTGTTTTACAGCCTGGCCGGACTGATAGGCAGGTATTTGTTGATGACACTGATTTTTTAATACCTGACAGGTTTTCAAAACCTGTCAGGTATTAAGTATTACAGCAACTCAGCTTCCAGAAGCAATTCTTCCATTTCAAGTTGTACGTTGATCGCTTCGTTTCGGGCTTTTTCAGCAAAATCTTCACCATCAGAAGCGTAGATAATCTGGCGCGACGAATTGACCAGCAATCCACACATGTCGTTCATTCCGAATTTAGCAACTTCCTGAAGGCTTCCGCCCTGTGCACCAACACCCGGAACCAAAAGGAAATGGTCAGGAACCAGTTCTCGGATTTCTTCCAGTTTTTCTGCTTTGGTAGCGCCAACAACATACATCATGTTGTCGGTTGTTCCCCAGGTTTGCGAGGTTTTCAGCACAGTTTCAAAAAGCGGTTCACCCGTTTCGGCATTCTTCAGGTATTGAAAATCTGCTGCTCCTTTGTTTGAAGTCAATGCCAGAACGATTACCCAACGATCGAGGTAAGTCATGAACGGTTTGATGGAATCTTCGCCCATATATGGAGCAACGGTTACCGCGTCAAAATCCATGTGATCGAAAAATGCCCGGGCGTATAAATTCGAAGTATTTCCGATATCGCCACGTTTGGCATCCGCAATGATGAATTGTTCCGGATATTTTTCGCGGATATATCTCACAGTTTTTTCAAGACTGATCCATCCGGCAACTCCCTGGCTTTCGTAAAAGGCAAGGTTGGGTTTATAAGCCACGCATAAATCGTGAGTAGCATCAATAATTTCTTTGTTGAAAGCAAATGTCGGATCGCTGGTGTCGTTCAGAAAACGTGGAATTTTCAGGATATCCGTATCCAGCCCGATGCACAAAAAGCTGCGCTTCAGTTTGATCTGTGAAAAAAGTTCAAGTTTGTTCATTGTAATTCCCTTTAAGGCCTCCCCCAAACCCCCTCCCAAAGAGGGGGCTTAAAAATCGGCATTTGAACGTAATATTTTCAAAATATCATTTAAAATTTAAGAACTTCAGGAGTAATTCAATACTGTACAGAATCCTTGTCGCCTTAGCCTCTCCCTCTCGGGGAGAGGTTGGAGAGGGGCTTCCAATTTTCTCCTTCCCCTCCGGGGAAGGTCGGGATGGGGCATCTTCTAAATCTCCGCTTCTTTTAGTCGTTCTGCGTTTTCTTCAACCTGCAGTTTGTCGATGATTTCATCCAGATCACCACCAACCACAGCCTGAAGGTTATAAATTGTCAGGTTGATGCGATGGTCGGTGATACGTCCCTGTGGCCAATTGTAAGTGCGGATTTTAGCCGAACGGTCACCGGTTGAAACCATGGTTTTGCGTTTCGAAGCAATCGCGTCGAGGTATTTCTGATGTTCCTGGTTGTAAATACGGGTACGCAACTCGATCATAGCTTTTGCCAGGTTCTTGATCTGCGATTTCTGATCCTGGCAGGTCACTACAATTCCGGTTGGAATATGGGTCAAACGGATAGCCGAATAGGTAGTATTGACCGACTGCCCGCCAGGTCCCGAAGAGCAGTAGGTATCTTTTCGGATATCGCTGTCGCGCAAGTCGATGTCAAATTCTTCAGCTTCAGGTAAAACTGCCACGGTTGCTGCAGAGGTATGCACCCGTCCTGCCGTTTCGGTTTGTGGTACGCGCTGAACGCGGTGAACTCCCGATTCGTATTTCATGATTCCGTAAACCCCTTCTCCGGAAATAGTTGCCACAATTTCCTTGAATCCGCCTGAAGTACCTTCGCTGGTATTGGTGACTTCAAGCCGCCAGCCCCTGCGCTCGCAGAATTTGGAGTACATACGGAACAAATCGCCTGCAAATATGCTGGCCTCGTCGCCACCTGTACCGGCACGGATTTCGAGAATGGCATTTTTACCATCTTCCGGATCGGCCGGAATTAAAAGTAATTTGATATTCTGTTCCTTTTCAGGAATCAGGGCTTCCGATAGTTCAATTTCTTCACGGGCCATTTGACGCAATTCTTCGTCGGTCTCCTCGGCCAGCATTTGCTTGCCTGATTCAATGTTGTCGATCATTGCTTTAAATTCCTTGAAAGCATTGGTCAGCAACTCCAGACGTTTGTATTCCTGATTGAGTTTGATGTAACGTTTCATGTCGCTCATCACCGAGGGATCGGTAATTTGTGAGCCAACTTCTTCGAACCGATACCTGATCGATTCGTATTTTTCCATGAGTGAATAATCTGCCATATTATTGATGTACTTGATTTTAGATAAAAGATATTAGACAAAGACGGGCAATCGGGAATGCCAAGCTAATATTCGAATTCGCCAAACTGCGATTGGATGGTGAGCTTTTTGCCT